>NZ_JBSGBG010000001.1:0-250883 GCF_053601135.1 Actinosynnema sp. NPDC004786
GGTCGGCGGGATGACACGGACACCGGACCCACAACCCAACGAAAGATCCAGGCGGGGTTGTCCATCCTGCTGATCTGCCCGTCCGGCGAGGACGCAGTTGATCTCTGGAACCCCGCCACAACGCGAAGCGCCGGCGGACCGCACAACGTGGTCCACCGGCGCGAGCACCCGCAAGGGGTTCAGTCGTCCAGAGCGGTCAGCACCCACGGACCGTCGTCCGTGATGGCCACCGAGTGCTCCCAGTGCGCGGCCCGCGACCCGTCGGTCGTCACGACCGTCCAGTCGTCGTCCAGCTCGGCCGTGTGCTTGGTCCCGAGGGTGAGCATGGGCTCGATCGCGATCGCCATCCCGACCTTGAGGCGAGGCCCCTTCCCGGGCTTGCCCAGGTTCGGCAGGAACGGCTCCATGTGCATCTTCGTGCCGATGCCGTGGCCGCCGTACCCCTCCACGATCCCGTACTCGATGCCGTGCTCCTCACCGGCCCGGATGGTGGCGGACTGGATCGCGAACGAGATGTCGCCCAGCCGGCCGCCGGGCACGGCCGCCTCGATGCCGGCCAGCATGGACGCGCGCGTCGCCTCGGACAGCTTCAGCTCCGCGTCGGTGACCGACCCGACCGGCACGGTGATCGCCGAGTCGCCGTGCCACCCGTCCAGGATGGCGCCGCAGTCGATCGAGATCAGGTCGCCCTCGGCCAGGACCTGGGTCCGGCTCGGGATGCCGTGGACCACCTGCTCGTTCACCGACGCGCAGATCGACGCCGGGTAGCCGTGGTAGCCCTTGAACGACGGGATCGCGCCCGCGTCGCGGATGGTCTGCTCCGCCAGCTCGTCCAGCTCGCCGGTGCTGACCCCGGGCTTGGTGTGCGAGGCCAGCAGCGCCAGCGTGCGCGCGACGACCAGCCCGGCGGCCCTCATGGCCTCGAGCTGGCCGCGGCTCTTGATCTCGATCATGCGATCCCGACCGGGGACGAACCGACGCAGCGCATCGACGAGTCCACCGCTCACTTCAGGTCGCGCAGCGCGCGGAGGGCGCGCTCGCTGATCTCGTCGACCTCGCCGACGGCGTCGATCGGCACGACGATGCCGGCGTAGTAGTCGAGCAGCGGAGCGGTCTCGGTGCGGTAGACCTGCTGCCGGTGCCGGATCACGTCTTCCTTGTCGTCCGTGCGCCCCCGGGCGAGCAGGCGCTCGACCACGACGTCCTCGTCGATCCGGAACTCCAGCACCGCGTCCAGCTTCTGCCCCTCGGCGGCGAGCATCCCGCCCAGGACGTCCGCCTGGGCGGTGTTGCGCGGGAAGCCGTCGAGCAGGAAGCCGTTGGCGGCGTCCGGCTCGGCGAGCCGGACGCGCACCATCTCGTTGGTGACCTCGTCCGGCACCAACTCACCCGAGTCCAGGTACTCCTGGACCTCCTTGCCCAGATCGGTCTGCTCGCTGATGTGGGCGCGGAACAGGTCCCCGGTGGAGATGTGCGGCACCCCGAGCTCGCGGCTGAGCGTTTTGGCCTGGGTGCCCTTGCCCGCACCGGGCGGGCCGACGAGAACGAGTCGCACTAGCGGAGGAACCCTTCGTAGTTGCGCTGCATGAGCTGGCTCTCGATCTGCTTCACGGTGTCGAGACCGACACCGACCATGATCAGCACCGCCGTGCCGCCGAACGGGAAGTTCTGGTTCTGGCCCTGACCGGTGAGGTCGAGGAACAGGTTCGGCAGGATGGCGACGATGCCCAGGTAGAGCGAGCCCGGCAGCGTGATCCGCCCCAAGACGAAGCGGAGGTACTCGGCGGTGGGTCGACCCGGTCGGATACCCGGGATGAACCCACCGAACTTCTTCATCTCGTCGGCGCGCTCGTCCGGGTTGAACGTGATGCCGACGTAGAAGTACGTGAAGAAGACGATGAGCAGGAAGTAGAGCGAGATGTGGATCGGGCTCGACTGGCTCACCAGGTGCGTCTGGACGAAGGTCTGCCACCAGCCCGGCGCGGAGCCGTCGTTGGAGGCGGTCAGCCTGGAGATCAGGTCCGGCAGGTAGAGCAGCGACGAGGCGAAGATGACCGGGATGACACCGGCCTGGTTCACCTTCAGCGGCAGGTAGGTCGAGGTGCCGCCGTACATCCGGCGGCCGATCATGCGCTTCGCGTACTGGACCGGGATGCGGCGCTGGGCCTGCTCCACGTAGATGACGCTCGCGATGATCAGCAGGGCCGCGCAGCAGACCAGGAAGAAGGTCAGGCCGCCGCGATCGAAGATGATCTTGCCTTCGATCGGGATGCGGGCCGCGATGCCGGTGAAGATCAGCAGCGACATGCCGTTGCCGATCCCCTTCTCGGTGATGATCTCACCGAGCCACATGATCACGCTGGTGCCGGCGGTCATCACGACCACGAGGACGACCAGGTTGAAGATGCTCTCGTCGGGGATGACGGGCACGGAGCAGTTCTGGAACAGCTGGTCGCGCACGGCCAGGGCGATGATGCCCGTGGACTGCAGGACGGCGAGCGCGATGGTCAGGTAGCGGGTGTACTGGGTCAGCTTGCCCTGACCCGCCTGCCCTTCCTTCTTCAGCTGCTCGAACCGCGGGATGACCACGGTGAGCAGCTGGATGATGATGCTCGCCGTGATGTACGGCATGATGCCGAGCGCGAAGATCGACAAGTTCAGCAGGGCGCCACCGCTGAACAGGTTGATCAGCGAGTAGATCCCCTGCTGGTCCACCTGCTCGACGCATTGTTTGACGTTCTTGAAGGAGACGCCCGGCGCGGGCATGGTGGCGCCCAACCGGTACACCACGACGATCCCCAGGGTGAAGAGGATCTTCTTGCGTAGGTCCGGCGTCGCGAGAGCCGAGCGGAATGCGCCGAGCACGCGAACCTCCATCAGCGTTGCCGCCCCGCGGGGGTCGGCATCCTGCGGTGCCGACTTTGTGCCGGCACAGTCTTGCGGACATGCCGTCGACCATCGCCGACGGTGGCGGAAGCGACGGGTAGCCGCGACCGACCCGGAGGGCATCCGGGTTCAGCCCGCGACTTTAACAGTCGCGTGGCCGATTGCCGTAGCCAGTCGTCCCTCACACTTCGTACCCGATCGACTACGGCCGCCGGCAAGCCCCCGAATGGATCAAGTTCGACCGGTGGCCAGCACGCCCGCCATCCCGAGCAGGACGACCGCCGTGCCCTTGTCCAGGCGCTGCTTCGCGCGCCGGGTCAGCCCCGCCTTCCGGATGCCCGCGCCGAGCGCCACGTAGGCCGTGCCGGCCAACGCCTCCGCCGCCAGGTACACCGCGCCGAGCAGGGCGAGCTGCGCCGGGATCGGGCCGCGGGCGGGGTCGACGAACTGCGGCACGAACGCCGTGAAGATCAGCAACGCCTTGGGGTTGGTGATCGCCACCAGGAACTCCTTGCGCAGCGGGGTGCCCTTCCTGGCAGGCGTTTCGGCGCCGTCCTTGGTCATCAGGATGCGCACGGCGAGGTAGACGAGGTAGGCCACGCCGGCCCACTTGACGACCGTGAGGGCGACCTGGCTCGCGGCCAGGACCGGCCCGAGCCCGACGACCACCGCGCCGACCATCAGGGAGAAGGCCGCAAGGCGGCCCAGGAGCGCCGTGGCGGCCCGCAACGGGCCGTGGTGCACCCCGTGGTGCATCCCGAGGAGGTTGTTGGCGCCCGGGGTCAGTGCGACCAGGACCGAGGCGCCGAAGAAGACCGCGAGCCACATGCGGGCACGCTAACCCGGCCCGCCAACCGGTTTTACGCCCTGCGCGAACGACCGTCTCATCGGCCCGCCCTGCCGGCGGGACACCCCCGGGCAGCGCCGGCAACCGTCAAAAACCGATCGGCCGAAAAAGTATCGGCCGCCGGCAGGGACCGGACAAAAACGACGGACCTCGCGCCGCCCGCCGGACGGGCGTCACCGCCGCGCACGCGAACGGCCCCGGAGCGGGAGGCTCCGGGGCCGTTCGGCAGTGCTGTGGCGCGGACGTGCCGCGCGTCAGAGCACGGTGGTGGTGCCACCGGCGGCGGCGATCTTCTCGACCGCGCTGCCGGAGAACTTGTTCGCCACGACGTCGAGCTTGACGCCGTCCAGGTCACCGTCGCCGAGGACCTTGACGAGCTGGTTCTTGCGCACCAGGCCCACGTGGACGAGCGCGTCCACGTCCACCCGACCGCCGTCCGGGAACAACCGGGCGAGGTCGCCCACGTTCACGACCTGGTACTCGGTCCGGAACGGGTTGCGGAAGCCCTTCAGCTTCGGCAGGCGCATGTGCAGCGGCATCTGGCCACCCTCGAAGCGCGGCGAGACGTTCTTCCGCGCTCCGGTGCCCTTCGTGCCGCGACCGGCGGTCTTGCCCTTGGAGCCCTCACCGCGACCGACACGGGTCTTCGCGGTCTTGGCGCCGGGGGCCGGGCGCAGGTCATGGATCTTGATGGTCACGACTGGACCTCCTCGACGACCACCAGGTGGCGCACGGCGTGGATGAGCCCGCGCACCTGCGGCGTGTCCTCGCGGACCACCGACTGGCGGATCTTGCGCAACCCCAGGGTCCGGAGGGACTCACGGTGGTTGTGCTTGGTACCGATGCTGCTCTTGACCTGGGTCACCTTGAGCTGTGCCATGGTCACACCGCCCCTGCACGGGCACGGAGCATGCCGGCGGGGGCCACGTCCTCCAGGGGCAGACCGCGGCGGGCGGCCACCTCCTCCGGACGCTGCAGGCCCTTCAGCGCCGCCACGGTGGCGTGCACGATGTTGATGGCGTTGTCGGAGCCCAGCGACTTGCTCAGCACGTCGTGGACGCCGGCGCACTCCAGCACCGCGCGGACCGCGCCACCGGCGATGACACCGGTACCGGCCGACGCCGGGCGCAGCAGCACGACACCGGCCGCCTTCTCGCCCTGCACCGGGTGAGGGATCGTGCCCGCGATGCGGGGGACGCGGAAGAAGTTCTTCTTCGCCTCCTCCACACCCTTGGCGATCGCCGCCGGAACTTCCTTGGCCTTGCCGTAGCCGACACCGACCATGCCGTCACCGTCGCCGACCACGACCAGCGCGGTGAAGCTGAAGCGACGACCACCCTTCACGACCTTGGAGACGCGGTTGATCGCAACCACGCGCTCCAGGTGCGGGGTCTTCTCCTGGGCCGCGCCGCCGCGGCCGCCGTCACGACGGTCGCGACGCTCTCCGCGCTCGCCCCCGCCGCCTTCGCGACGCGTGCGTCCTGGCATCAGGCGTCCCTCTCAATCCGGTTCATGTACATGTCAGAACTCCAGCCCCGCCTCACGGGCGGCATCGGCCAGAGCGGCGATGCGACCGTGGTAGGCGTTGCCGCCGCGGTCGAAGACCACCTTCGTGATCCCGGCGTCCTTCGCGCGGGCGGCGGCCAGCTGGCCGACCTTCGCCGCACGGGCCTTCTTGTCGCCGTCGATCGCCCGGACGTCCGCCTCCACCGAGGAGGCCGCCGCCAGGGTGTGGCCGGCGAGGTCGTCGATGATCTGCACGGTGATGTGCTTCGACGACCGGTGCACCACCAGGCGGGGGCGCTCCGCCGTGCCGCTGACCTTCTTGCGGAGGCGGAAGTGACGGCGGGTCTTGGCGATGCGGCGAGTGGTCGAGATGTCCTTGCCCACCGGCTTCCGCCCCGAAGAAACGGACTTCGTTGCAGTCTCGCTCATGTCACTTACCCGTCTTTCCGACCTTGCGGCGGATCTTCTCGCCCGCGTACCGCACGCCCTTGCCCTTGTACGGGTCGGGCTTGCGGAGCTTGCGGATGTTGGCGGCGACCTCGCCCACGAGCTGCTTGTCGATGCCGGCCACGGAGAACCGGGTCGGGGTCTCCACCGCGAAGGTGATGCCCTCGGGGGCCTCGACCTTCACCGGGTGGCTGTAGCCCAGCGCGAACTCCAGGTCGGAGCCCTTGAGCGCCACGCGGTAACCGACGCCGTGGATCTCCATCTTCTTCTCGTAGCCCTGCGTGACGCCGACGACCATGTTCTGCACCAGGGTGCGCGACAGGCCGTGCAGCGAGCGGCTGCGGCGCTCGTCGTTCGGGCGCTTCACCTCGAGCGTGCCGTCCTCGGCCTTCTCGATGATGATCGGCTCGGCGATGGTCAGCGACAGGGTGCCCTTCGGGCCCTTCACGCTCACAGCCCGGCCGTCGATGTTCACGTCGACCCCGGCGGGGACGGTGATCGGCAGCTTTCCGATGCGCGACATTGCCTAGTCCCCCTTCCTCACCAGACGTAGGCGAGGACTTCTCCGCCCACGCCCGACTTGTTGGCCTGGCGGTCGGTCATCAGACCGCCAGAGGTCGAAATGATCGCGACGCCCAGACCGCCCAGCACCTTCGGCAGGTTGGTCGACTTGGCGTACACGCGCAGACCGGGCTTCGACACGCGGCGGAGGCCGGCGATGCTGCGCTCCCGGTTCGGGCCGTACTTCAGCTCGATAACCAGGTTCTTGGCCACGTCGCCCTGCTCGTCGCGGTAGCTCGCGATGTAGCCCTCGCGCTTGAGGATCTCGGCGATGTTGGCCTTCAACTTCGAGTGCGGCATCACGACCTTGTCGTGGTAAGCCGAGTTCGCGTTCCGCAGACGCGTCAACATGTCTGCGATCGGGTCGGTCATCGTCATGGTGACCTGGTCAACCTTTCTCGCTGCGGTTCCCCAGCCAGGGTCCGAGCCGGCCGTGCGGCCGGCTGGTCGTGGACGGGCCTACAGCGAAGTGATGGGTCTAGAAAAACCTGCCGCCGAGCCGGGCTTACCAGCTGGACTTGTTCACACCGGGCAGCTCGCCCCGGTGCGCCATCTCGCGGAGGCAGATCCGGCACAGGCCGAACTTGCGGAACACCGAGTGCGGGCGACCGCAACGCTGGCAGCGGGTGTAGCCCCGCACCTTGAACTTCGGCTTGGCCGCGGCCTTGTTGATCAGCGCCTTCTTGGCCATGATCAGTTCTCCTTGTTGCAACGCTCGGCGGCGGACACCAGGCTCACTGCTCCCGGAACGGGAAGCCCAGGAGCTTCAGCAGCGCCCGACCCTCTTCGTCGTTGGTCGCGGTGGTGACCACGGTGATGTCCATGCCGCGAGGACGGTCGATCGCGTCCGGGTCGATCTCGTGGAACATCGACTGCTCGTTGAGGCCGAACGTGTAGTTCCCGTTGCCGTCGAACTGCTTGCCGGAGAGGCCGCGGAAGTCGCGGATGCGCGGCAGCGCGATCGTCAGCAGGCGGTCCAGGAACTCCCACATGCGGTCGCCGCGCAGCGTGACCCGCGCGCCGATCGGCATGCCCTCGCGCAGCTTGAACTGCGCGATGGACTTGCGCGCCCGCCGCACCTCGGGCCGCTGGCCCGTGATGACCGACAGGTCCTTCACCGCACCCTCGATCAGCTTGCCGTCGCGGGCGGCGTCGCCGACGCCCATGTTCACGACGACCTTCACCACGCCCGGGATCTGCATGACGTTGGCGTACTCGAACTGCTCGCGCAGCGAGGGGACGATCTCCTCGCGGTAGCGGGCCTTCAGCCGCGGAACGGTCTTCTCAACGGTGGTCATCAGATGTCCTTCCCGTTACGACGGGAAATGCGGACCCGCTTGCCCTCGTCGTTCGTCCGGTAGCCCACGCGGGTCGGCTTGCCGTCGGAGTCGACCACCATCACATTGGACACGTGGATGGGGGCTTCCTGCGTCACGATGCCGCCCGACTGCGCGCCGCGCTCGGTCTGCGAGATCCGGGTGTGCTTCTTGATGCGGTTGACGCCCTCGACCAGGACGCGGTTCTCGGCGGGGTAGGCCATGATGACCTTGCCGCGAGCGCCCTTGTCCTTGCCGGCGATAACCACGACGGTGTCGCCCTTCTTCACCTTCATGGTCAGAGCACCTCCGGCGCCAACGAGATGATCTTCATGAACTTCTTGTCGCGCAGCTCACGACCGACCGGGCCGAAGATGCGGGTGCCCCGCGGCTCGTTGTCGTTCTTGATGAGCACCGCGGCGTTCTCGTCGAACCGGATGTACGAGCCGTCCGGACGGCGCTTCTCCTTGACGGTGCGGACGATGACCGCCTTGACGACGTCGCCCTTCTTCACGCCGGCGCCCGGGATGGCCTGCTTCACCGTCGCGACGATGATGTCCCCGATGCCCGCGTAGCGGCGGCCCGAGCCACCGAGAACACGGATGCAGAGGATTTCCTTCGCACCGGTGTTGTCGGCGACGCGCAGCCGCGACTCCTGCTGGATCACTTACCTGCTCCTTGACCATTCCTGGCCCGCCAGATTTCCGACCTGACGGGCTCGGTCGAACGCGCTGTGCCCGTTCTCCGTGGGCTTACTTGGCCTTCTCGAGGATCTCGACGAGGCGCCAGCGCTTGGTGGCCGACAGCGGCCGCGTCTCCATGAGCAGCACGCGGTCGCCGATGCCGGCGGTGTTCTGCTCGTCGTGCGCCTTCACCTTGGTGGTGGAGCGCATGACCTTCGAGTACCGGCGGTGCTTCTTGCGGTCCTCGACCGCCACCACGATCGTCTTGTCCATCTTGTCGGACACGACGTAGCCCTCGCGGACCTTGCGGTCGTTGCGACCCTCGGTAGTCACTTCGTTGTTCTCGCTCATGCCGCACCCTCACCAGTGGAAACCGCGTCGGGAGAGGCCGAGAGGCCCAGCTCCCGCTCCCGCATCACGGTGTAGATCCGGGCGATCTCGTGCCGGACCGTGCGCAGGCGGCGGTTGTTGTCGAGCTGCCCGGTGGCCATCTGGAAGCGGAGGTTGAACAGCTCCTCCTTCGCCTCCCTCAGGCGCAGCACGAGCTCTTCCTCGGTGAGCTCACGCAGCTCGGAAGCGGTGGTACCCGCTGCCATCAGAACTCACCACCCTCACGCGTAACGATGCGGCACTTCATCGGGAGCTTGTGGATCGCGCGGCGGAGCGCCTCGCGGGCCACGGCCTCGTTCGGGAAGCTCATCTCGAAGAGCACCCGACCCGGCTTGATGTTGGCCACCCACCACTCCGGCGAGCCCTTGCCGGAACCCATGCGGGTCTCGGCGGGCTTCTTGGTCAGCGGGCGGTCCGGGAAGATGTTGATCCACACCTTGCCACCGCGGCGGATGTGCCGCGTGATGGCGATACGAGCCGACTCGATCTGCCGGTTGGTCACGTAGGCGGGCTCCAGGGCCTGGATGCCGTACTCGCCGAAGGTGACCCTCGTGCCGCCCTTGGCAGCACCGGACCGTCCGGGGTGGTGCTGCTTGCGGTGCTTAACCCTGCGCGGGATGAGCACGACTCAGCCCTCCGTCTTCTCATCGGTCGCGGTCGGCGCGGCGGTCTGGTCGCCCGCGGCGGCCCGGCCGGCCTCGGTGCTCGTCGCGGTGGTGCCGCTCGCACCCGAGCGACGCGCCCGGTTCGGGCGGTCGGCGCGGTCGCGGCGCGGCGCGCGGTCGGCCGCCGGGGCGGCGTCGCGCTCGCGCTTGGCGCTGATGCCACCGACCACGTCGCCCTTGTAGATCCACACCTTCACGCCGATCCGGCCGAACGTGGTGCGGGCCTCGAAGAAGCCGTAGTCGATGTCGGCGCGCAGCGTGTGCAGCGGCACGCGGCCATCGCGGTAGTGCTCGGAGCGGGACATCTCGGCGCCGCCGAGACGGCCGCCGCACTGCACGCGGATGCCCTTGACCTGCGGCGAGCGCATGGCCGACTGGATGGCCTTGCGCATCGCGCGGCGGAAGGCGACGCGGTTGGACAGCTGCTCGGCCACGCCCTGCGCGACGAGCTGCGCGTCCGACTCGGGGCTCTTCACCTCGAGGATGTTGAGCTGCACCTGCTTCTTGGTGAGCTTCTCCAGCTCACCGCGGATGCGGTCGGCCTCGGCGCCGCGGCGGCCGATGACGATGCCCGGCCGGGCGGTGTGGATGTCGACGCGGACCCGGTCCCGGGTGCGCTCGATCTCCACCTTCGAGATGCCGGCCCGCTCCATGCCGCGCGAGAGCAGCTTGCGGATCTTGACGTCCTCGGCCACGTACTCGGCGTACTGCTTGTCGGCGTACCAGCGGGACTTCCAGTCCGTGGTGATACCAAGTCGGAAGCCGTGCGGGTTGATCTTCTGGCCCACTACCGAGCCCCCTTCCTGTCAGCGCCGGCCTTCGCGCTGGTCTGCTTCGGACGGCTCTCCACCTCGACGGTGATGTGGCTCGTCCGCTTGCGGATCCGGTAGGCGCGGCCCTGGGCGCGCGGGCGGAACCGCTTGAGGGTCGGACCCTCGTCCACGTAGACCTTCGACACCCACAGGGTGTCGGGGTCGAGGGACAGGTTGTTCTCGGCGTTGGCCACGGCGCTCTGCAGCACCTTCCGGACCGGCTCAGATGCAGCCTGCGGCGCGAACTGGAGCACGGCCAGGGCCTCGCTGGCGCTACGACCCCTGATGAGCTCGACGACGCGGCGCACCTTCATCGGCGTGTCGCGGACGTAGCGAGCCCGAGCCACGGCGCGCGGGAACTCCGGCGCTTCGGCTTCGTTACGGGCGTTCATCGCTGCTTCCCCTTGCTCTTCCTCTAGTTCGTCGCCTTAGCGGCGGCGCGACTTCCGGTCGTCCTTGATGTGACCCTTGAACGTGCGGGTCGGGGCGAACTCGCCGAGCTTGTGCCCGACCATCGCCTCCGTCACGAACACCGGCACGTGCTTGCGGCCGTCGTGCACCGCGATCGTGTGGCCCAGCATGTCGGGGATGATCGTCGACCGGCGGGACCAGGTCTTGATGACGGTCTTCTTGCCCGACTCGTTGAGGACGTCCACCTTCTTGAGCAGGTGGTCGTCCACGAAGGGGCCCTTCTTAAGGCTGCGAGGCATCCTTCACTCCCTCCCTGCTCAGCGCTTCTTACCGGTGCGACGACGCCGGACGATGAGCTTGTCGCTTGGCTTGCGGCGGCGGGTGCGACCCTCGGGCTTGCCCGCGGGGTTCACCGGGTGGCGACCACCGGAGGTCTTGCCCTCACCACCACCGTGCGGGTGGTCGACCGGGTTCATGGCGACACCGCGGACGGTGGGCTTCTTGCCCTTCCACCGCATGCGGCCGGCCTTGCCCCAGTTGATGTTCTGGTGCTCGGCGTTGCCGACCTCGCCGACCGTGGCGCGGCACCGGACGTCCACGTTGCGGATCTCGCCCGAGGGCATCCGCAGCTGGGCGTAGGGGCCGTCCTTGGCGACGAGCTGCACGCTGGCACCGGCCGAGCGGGCGATCTTCGCGCCGCCGCCGGGGCGGAGCTCGATCGCGTGGACCACCGTGCCGACGGGGATGTTGCGCAGCGGCAGGTTGTTGCCCGGCTTGATGTCGGCCTTGGGGCCGTTCTCCACGACGTCGCCCTGCTGGAGCTTCGACGGGGCGATGATGTAGCGCTTCTCGCCGTCGAAGTAGTGCAGCAGCGCGATGCGCGCGGTGCGGTTGGGGTCGTACTCGATGTGCGCGACCTTGGCCGGCACGCCGTCCTTGTCGGTGCGGCGGAAGTCGATCAGGCGGTAGGCCCGCTTGTGGCCGCCGCCCTTGTGCCGCGTCGTGATCTTGCCCGACGCGTTGCGGCCACCGCGGCCGTGCAGCGGGCGGATCAGCGACTTCTCCGGCGTCGTCCGAGTGATCTCGGCGAAGTCGGAGACGCTCGCACCGCGACGACCGGGGGTCGTCGGCTTGTACTTGCGAATGCCCATCTCTACGCAGTCCTCGTCGTCATCAGGCGGCCGGGCCGCCGAAGATCTCGATCGGCTTGCTCTCGGCGGACAGCGTCACGATGGCGCGCTTGGTGTCCTTGCGCTTGCCGTATCCCGTGCGGGTCCGCTTGCGCTTGCCCTGGCGGTTGATCGTGTTGACGCTGACGACCTTGACGCCGAAGACCTTCTCCACGGCAATCTTGATCTGGGTCTTGTTCGAGCCGGGAGCCACCACGAAGGTGTACTTGTTCTCCTCGAGCAGCCCGTAGGACTTCTCGGAGATGACCGGCGCGAGCAGGATGTCCCGGTGGTCGGGGATCACTTCGCGGCCTCCTCGTCGGCGTCGGACGACGTCGCGGTGGCCTCGGCGGAACCCTGCCCGTGCTGGGCCTTGCTCGCCAGGAACACGTCGAGGGCGTCCTTGGTGAACACCACGTCGTCGTTGACCAGCACGTCGTAGGTGTTCAGCTGGTCCGGCGCGATGATGTGCACGTGCGGCAGGTTGCGCAGGCTGACCCACGAAACCTCGTCGGTGCGCAGCAGCACGGCCAGCACGCGGCGGGCCTCGGTCACCGACTCCAGCACCTTGCGGGCCGACTTGGTCGACGGCGTGTCGCCCTCGACGAAGCCCGACACCACGTGGACCTGGCCGGCACGCGCCCGGTCGGAGAGGGCGCCACGCAGGGCGGCGGCCTTCATCTTCTTGGGGGTGCGCTGGCTGTAGTCGCGCGGCTGCGGGCCGTGGACCGTGCCACCGCCGGCGAACTGCGGCGCGCGGGTCGAGCCCTGGCGGGCGCGGCCGGTGCCCTTCTGCCGGTACGGCTTCTTGCCACCACCGCGGACGTCGCCGCGGGTCTTGGTCGCGTGCGTGCCCTGGCGGGCCGCGGCCTGCTGGGCCACGACGACCTGGTGCAGCAGGGCCACGTTCGCCTGCGCGTCGAAGATCGCGGCGGGCAGCTCGACGGAGCCGTCGGTCGCGCCGGCCGGGGTGCGGATCTCAACGGACGTCATGATCAGGCACCACCCTTCGCAGCGGTCTTGATGAACACGGTGCCGCCCTTGGGGCCGGGGACGGCGCCCTTGATGAGCAGCAGGCCGGACTCGGCGTCCACGCGGTGCACCTTGAGGTTCTGCGTGGTCACCCGCACGTGGCCCATGCGACCCGCCATGCGCAGGCCCTTGAACACGCGGCCGGGCGTGGCGCAGCCGCCGATGGAACCGGGCGAGCGGTGCTTGCGCTGCGTGCCGTGGCTCGCGCCGAGGCCGCGGAAGCCGTGGCGCTTCATGACACCCGCGGTGCCCTTGCCCTTGCTGGTGCCGACCACGTCGACCACCGCGCCGGCCTCGAAGACCTCGGCGGTGACTTCCTGGCCGACCGTGTACTCGGACGCGTCCGTGGTGCGCAGCTCCGCCAGGTGGCGGCGGGGCGTGACGCCCGCCTTGGCGTAGTGGCCCGCGACGGGCTTGTTGACCTTGCGCGGGTCGATCGCGCCGAAGGCCAGCTGCACGGCCGAGTAGCCGTCGTTCTCCTGGGTCCGAACCTGGGTGACCACGTTCGGCTCGGCCTTGACGACGGTCACCGGAACGATCCGGTTGTTCTCGTCGAAGACCTGAGTCATGCCGAGCTTGGTGCCCAGGAGGCCCTTAACCTGCCTGTCAGACATGGGTCTCGTTACTCTCCGCCCCAAATGGGATCAACACTGCCGCGTCCAACGCTTACTGGATGTTGACGTCGACGCTCGCCGGCAGGTCGATGCGCATGAGCGCGTCCACCGTCTTCGGCGTCGGGTCGAGGATGTCGATCAGACGCTTGTGCGTGCGCATCTCGAAGTGCTCGCGCGAGTCCTTGTACTTGTGCGGCGAGCGGATGACGCAGTAAACGTTCTTCTCAGTGGGCAGCGGCACAGGCCCGACGACCCGAGCGCCGGTGCGCGTCACGGTCTCGACGATCTTGCGCGCGGACGCGTCGATCGCCTCGTGGTCGTAGGCCTTGAGCCGGATGCGGATCTTCTGTCCCGCCATGATGGCTTGCCGTTCCTCTGCTTCTAGTACCGCTGCGGTGCGGGCACCTTGCACGAGGTCACGGGACCTCCGGCGCGCTCCGCCCCCTATTCAGGACTGACACCGAGCGGTGTCACGGTGCCCGGTCCACGCGGTCGGGCGTGTCGCGCCCCAACCGATAGACCGGTCCCACTGATCAAGCCTGTGGGATTGTGTTTCTCGATCACACCCCGCTCGTGGCGGGGCGGCCGAGTCCAGACTCGAACCGGCCGCCCCGACGAGCAACCCGTCAATGGTCGCACACGCCGGTGCGCAGACCAAATCGGGGGGTGGAACTTAGAGCCAGGTCACTTGATGATCTTGGTGACCGAACCCGCGCCGACGGTGCGGCCACCCTCGCGGATGGCGAACCGCAGACCCTCGTCCATGGCGATCGGCTGGATCAGCTTCACGGACATGGAGGTGGTGTCGCCCGGCATGACCATCTCGGTGCCCTCGGGGAGGGTCACGACGCCGGTCACGTCGGTGGTGCGGAAGTAGAACTGCGGGCGGTAGTTGTTGAAGAACGGCGTGTGGCGGCCGCCCTCGTCCTTGGACAGGATGTAGACCTGCGCCTCGAACTCGGTGTGCGGGGTGGTGGTGCCCGGCTTCACGATCACCATGCCGCGCTCCACCTCCTCGCGCTTGATGCCGCGCAGCAGCAGGGCGGCGTTGTCGCCCGCCTGGCCCTCGTCGAGGAACTTCTTGAACATCTCGATCGAGGTGACAGTCGTCTTGCGCGACTGCTCCTTGATGCCGACGATCTCGACTTCCTCGTTGACCTTGATGACACCGCGCTCGATGCGGCCGGTCACCACGGTGCCGCGACCGGTGATGGTGAACACGTCCTCGACCGGCATCAGGAACGGCCGGTCGACCTCGCGCTCGGGCTCCGGGATGTTCTCGTCCACGGCGTCCATCAGGCCGATGAGCTTCTCGCCCCACTCGGCGTCGCCCTCCAGCGCCTTCAGCGCGGAGACGCGGACGACCGGCAGGTCGTCACCGGGGAACTCGTACTCGGAGAGCAGCTCGCGGACCTCGAGCTCGACGAGCTCCAGGATCTCCTCGTCGTCCACCATGTCGGCCTTGTTCAGGGCCACCACGATGTAGGGCACACCGACCTGGCGGGCCAGGAGGACGTGCTCCTTGGTCTGCGGCATCGGGCCGTCGGTCGCCGCGACCACCAGGATGGCGCCGTCCATCTGCGCCGCACCGGTGATCATGTTCTTGATGTAGTCGGCGTGACCGGGGCAGTCGACGTGCGCGTAGTGGCGCTTGTCGGTCTGGTACTCGATGTGGGCGATCGAGATGGTGATGCCGCGCTGCTTCTCCTCCGGCGCCTTGTCGATCTGGTCGAACGGCGTGAAGGGGTTGAGGTCCGGGTACTTGTCGTGCAGGACCTTGGAGATCGCCGCGGTCAGCGTCGTCTTGCCGTGGTCGATGTGACCGATGGTGCCGATGTTGACGTGCGGCTTCGTCCGCTCGAACTTCGCCTTCGCCACTGGATTGTCCTCCTGGACTTCTGTTGCTGAGCCCGGCGGGCGGTTTGCTGCCCGCCGGGCGTCACGTCAGGGTCGGTTGTGCGGACCCCGGGGCATCCCCCCGGAGAGCCCGCGTGGTGCAGCGGTGCTCCGGTTGGGGTTACTCGCCCGTCGCCTTCGCGATGATCTCCTTCGCGACGTTCGCGGGAACCTCGGCGTAGGAGTCAAAGGTCATCGAGTAGTTCGCACGACCCTGGGTCTTGGACCGCAGGTCGCCGACATACCCGAACATCTCCGACAGCGGGACCAGCGCCTTGACGACGCGGGTGCCGCTGCGCTCCTCCATGGCCTGGATCTGGCCACGGCGGGAGTTCAAGTCGCCGATCACGTCGCCCATGTACTCCTCGGGCGTGGTGACCTCGACCGCCATCAACGGCTCGAGGATCGCCGGGCTGGCCTGCCGGGCGGCTTCCTTGAGCGCCATGGAGCCCGCGATCTTGAACGCCATCTCCGAGGAGTCGACCTCGTGGTAGGCGCCGTCGACCAGCGTCACCTTGACGCCCACCAGCGGGTAGCCCGCCAGCACGCCGTACTGCATCGCGTCCTGGGCGCCCGCGTCCACCGACGGGATGTACTCCCGGGGGATGCGACCACCGGTGACCGCGTTGACGAACTCGTAGAGAGCGCCGTCCTCGGTCTTCTCCAGCGGCTCCAGGTCGATGAGGACCTTCGCGAACTGGCCGGAGCCACCGGTCTGCTTCTTGTGGGTGTAGGAGTACTTCTCCACCTTGCGGCGGATGGTCTCCCGGTACGCCACCTGCGGCTTGCCGATGTTGGCCTCGACCTTGAACTCGCGGCGCATGCGGTCCACCAGGATGTCCAGGTGGAGCTCGCCCATGCCGGCGATGATGGTCTGGCCGGTCTCCTGGTCCAGGTTGACCCGGAACGTCGGGTCCTCCTCGGCCAGCTTCTGGATCGCGGTGCCCAGCTTCTCCTGGTCGGCCTTCGTCTTCGGCTCGATCGCCACCTGGATGACCGGCTCGGGGAAGGTCATGGACTCCAGCACGATGGGCGCCTGCGGGTCGCAGAGCGTCTCACCGGTGGTGGTGTCCTTCAGACCGATCACGGCGTAGATGTGACCGGCCACGGCCTCCTCGACCGGGTTCTCCTTGTTGGCGTGCATCTGGAAGATCTTCCCGATGCGCTCCTTGCGGTCCTTGGTCGAGTTGATGACCTGGGTGCCGGAGGCGACCTTGCCCGAGTAGACCCGGATGTAGGTCAGCTTGCCGAAGAACGGGTGCACGGCGATCTTGAAGGCCAGCGCGGAGAACGGCTCGGCGCTGTCGGCCTTGCGGAACGCCGGCGTCTCGCCGTCCTGGAGGGTGCCCTCGACCGGGGGCAGGTCCAGCGGGGACGGCAGGTAGTCGATCACCGCGTCGAGCATGGGCTGCACGCCCTTGTTCTTGAACGCGGAACCGCACAGCACCGGGTACGCGGAGCCCTCGGACACGATCTTGCGGATGCCCGCCTTGATCTGCGCGACGGTCAGCTCCTCGCCGCCGAGGTACGCCTCCATGAGGGAGTCGTCGGTCTCGGCCACGGCCTCGATGAGCTGCTCGCGGTACTCCTGCGCCCGCTCGAGGAGGTCCGCGGGGATCTCCTCGACGGTGTAGTCCTCGCCCTTCTGGACCTCGCCGCGCCAGGTGAGCGCGCGCATCTCGACCAGGTCGACGACGCCGATGAAGTCGCTCTCGGCCCCGATCGGGATCTGGATCGGCAGCGGCTTCGCGCCCAGGCGCTCGGAGATGGTGCGGATGGTGAAGTAGAAGTCCGCGCCGAGCTTGTCCATCTTGTTGACGAAGCAGATGCGCGGGACGTCGTACTTGGTCGCCTGGCGCCAGACCTGCTCGGACTGGGGCTCGACGCCCTCCTTGCCGTCGAACACGGCAACGGCGCCGTCGAGGACGCGGAGGTTGCGCTCCACCTCGACGGTGAAGTCGACGTGGCCCGGCGTGTCGATCAGGTTGATCTGGTGGTTCTTCCAGAAGCAGGTCGTCGCGGCCGACGTGATCGTGATGCCGCGCTCCTGCTCCTGCTCCATCCAGTCCATGACCGCGGCGCCGTCGTGGACCTCGCCGATCTTGTAGCTGATCCCGGTGTAGAACAGGATCCGCTCGGTCGTCGTGGTCTTGCCCGCGTCGATGTGGGCCATGATCCCGATGTTGCGGACCTTGGCCAGGTCGGTGAGCACGTCCTGTGCCACGGGTGTCTTCCCCTGTCTTGAGCTAGCTGGTAGCAGGCTCACTAGGGCTGGGAGAGCCCCACCGGTCCTCGGGGAACCGGCGGGGCGTCACATCACCAGCGGTAGTGGGCGAAGGCCTTGTTCGACTCGGCCATCTTGTGCGTGTCCTCGCGGCGCTTGACGCTCGCGCCGAGGCCGTTGCTCGCGTCGAGCAGCTCGTTCATCAGGCGCTCGACCATGGTCTTCTCGCGGCGCTGCCGGGAGAAGGTGATCAGCCAGCGCAGCGCGAGCGTGGTCGAGCGGCCCGGCTTCACCTCGACCGGCACCTGGTAGGTGGCGCCACCGACGCGGCGGGACTTCACCTCGAGGGCGGGCTTGACGTTGTCCAGCGCGCGCTTGAGCGTGACGACCGGGTCCGTGCCGGTCTTCTCGCGGGCGCCTTCGAGGGCGCCGTACACGATCCGCTCGGCCACGGAGCGCTTGCCGTCGACCAGCACCTTGTTGATGAGCTGGGTCACCAGCGGAGAGCTGTAGACCGGGTCGGAGATCAGCGGCCGCTTCGGGGCCGGTCCCTTGCGGGGCATCAGCTCTTCTCCTTCTTCGCGCCGTACCGGCTGCGAGCCTGCTTGCGGTTCTTCACGCCCTGCGTGTCGAGGGAACCGCGGATGATCTTGTAGCGGACACCGGGGAGGTCCTTCACACGACCGCCGCGCACGAGCACCATCGAGTGCTCCTGGAGGTTGTGGCCCTCACCGGGGATGTAAGCCGTGACCTCGATGCCGCTCGTGAGCTTCACGCGGGCCACCTTGCGCAGCGCCGAGTTCGGCTTCTTGGGCGTGGTCGTGTAGACGCGGGTGCACACACCGCGCCGCTGCGGGCTGCCCTTGAGCGCCGCGGTCTTCTGCTTGGCGACCTTGTCCTGCCGGCCCTTGCGGACCAGCTGCTGGATCGTTGGCATACGCCGGCTGCTTCTTCCCTTTACGTGCCCGCCGCGTGGGCGACGAGCCCTGTTTACTTGGTCCCTCTCTGCACCCGAGGTCGGGCGTGTCGCGCCCTTCACTCCCAGGTCCGCAGGCAACATCCCAGGATGCCCCTACGCGTGGAGGTCACCGCGGCCGGCTTTCCAGCACCACTGGCGCGTAGGCACGCGGAGCGGCCCGACATGGGTCGGGCACGAGTACCAAAGATACCCCGGTCGGTTCCCAGGGGTCAAAACGGATGCCGCCCGCCCGGGTCGCCCGTCCACGGTCCAACGCCCCACCCCTCCCGCGCATTCCCCGACCGGGTGGTGGCGGGCCGGACTCCGCGCAGGTCAGGGCCGGGGGACGGCCCGGTTCGGCATGTCGGCGCACCCGGCACACTGAACGGGTGAACTCCGACCTGGTCGCGTGCATGGCCGCGCTCGTGGACCCTGCCGCCGCGCCCGACGTGCTCGCGGTGCGCGGCGACGTGGTGGTGGTCCGGGTCGGCGACGTGGTGCTCAAGGCCCACGAGCGCGGGACGGACCCCGCCGGGCTGGCCGGGCGGCTGCGGCTGGCCGCCGACCCGCGGCTGGGCGGCCTCCTGCTGCCGCCGCTGCTGGGACCGGAGGTGGTGGCGGGTCGCCTGGTGACCGGGTGGCCGGTGGGGACGCCGGTGCCGCAGGGCGAGCCGGAGGACCTCCCGCTGGAGGCCGCCGGGCGGGCGCTGGCGGAGCTGCACCGGTTCACCGCCGCCGACTTCGCGCCGCCCGTGCCCGCGGCGGGCGCGTGGCCGCGGATGCGGCGCGCGGTGCGGGAACTGACCCTCGACACGCCGGCGGCCGACGTGGTGCGGCGGGCGTTCGCCACGCTGCCGGACCCGCCGGCGGGCTCGGTGCTGATCCACGGCGACTGGCACCTGGGCCAGCTCGTGCGGCGGGACGGCGGCTACCGGCTGATCGACGTGGACGACCTGGGCGCGGGCGACCCGGCGTGGGACCTGGCGCGCCCGGCCGCGCTGCACCTGGCGGGCGTGCTCGACCCGGTGGCGTGGGGCCGGCTGCTCGGGGCGTACCTCGACGCGGGCGGCACGGGCGTGCCGCGGGACGACCCGTGGTCGGCGCTGGAGGCGCCGGCGCGGGCGCTGGTGGTGCAGATGGCGGCACGTGCCCTGTCCGCTGCGGAGCGTGACGGCTCGGCGTTGGCGGACGCGCAGGAGGCGTTGCTGGACGCGTGTGCGCGCATCGTGGCCACCCACGCACCCATTCGACGTGGCTAATATCGGGCACATCGCGCAAAGAGCAGGAGGGCTCACACGATGCAGTGCCCCAAGTGTCACGGGAACATGCGCACGTTCGACCGGATGGGTGTGCACATCGAGCAGTGCGACGGCTGCCGCGGTGTCTTCCTCGACTACGGCGAGCTGGAGGCCATCACCCGGTTGGAGCAGCAGATGGCTCCCCCGCCCCCGCCGCCGGCCGCTCCCGCGCCGCAGGTGCACTACGTCCAGCAGCCGCCCCCGCCCGCCTGGGGCTACGGCGGCGGCCACTACGGCCACCGCAAGCACCGCGGTCTGGGCGGGCTGTTCTTCTCGTCCTGACCTCGCGCGGCGGCGGTCCCGGTGGTCCGGGGCCGCCGCCGCGGCCGTGAGCGGGTCAGCGGGCGGTCACGTAGCGCACCGGCGTGGGGATCGCCAGCCGACCGGTCGCCGGGTCGCGGTACCGCTCGGCCTCGGCCTCGATGTCGGCCGCCACCTCGGCCCGCCGCTCGGCGGGCACCCGCTCCCAGAACAGCCTCATGCCGTGCGTCCAGGTCCAGGCGACCAGCGCCCGCCCGGACGGCGCGGTGAGCGTCAGCGGCTCGTCCCGCACGTCGACCGACCGGAACCCGGCGGCCCTCAGGTCCGCCTCCACCCGCTCCGCGCCGCCGAACGCGTCGGACTGCGGGTAGACCCGGGTCCCCGACTCGTAGCGCCGCACCCACCGGGCGATGGACGCGAGGCCGAACACCCGCGGCTGCGGGACCAGCACCGTGGTCGGCGCGGACACGCACAGCCGACCGCCCGGCGCCAGCAGCTCGTGGAACCGGGCGAACGCCGCGCCGGTGTCGGGCAGCATGTGCACGCTCATGCTGCCGATCACCGCGTCGAAGGACCCGGGCGGGAAGTCCGGCTCCTGGCCGTCCATCCGCCGCACCTCCACCTGCCGCAGCCCGCGCGAGCGCGCCTCGTCCGCCGTGGCGGCGACCATGGCGCCGGACAGGTCGATGCCGACCGCCCGCCCCCGCTCGCCCACCGCCTCGGCCGCGGGGAACAGCGCGGCCCCGCGCCCGCACCCCACGTCGAGCACCCGCTCGCCCGCCCCGACGCCCGCCAGCTCCACCACGCGGCGGCCCACCGGGCGGAAGTAGTCGACCTCGGCCGGGTCGTAGGCCCCGGCGAGCGCGTCGAACGCGGCGCGCAGGACCGATCGCGCGTCGGACAAGTCCATCACCTCCGGGTGCCGGCGAGGGCGGGCACGAGGGCGGCCAGCGCGGCGACGCCCCGGTCGACGTCCTCCGGCGTGTTCACCACGCTGGGCGCGAAGCGGACCGCGCTGTCGCGGTAGGGGGTCTGCCCGGCCACCACGCGGGCGTCGAGGAGCCGTTCGACCACCTGGTCCGGCGGCGCCCCGGCCACGTCGAAGCAGACCATCCCCGCCGACAGCGCGGGGTCGGCCGGGGTGCGCACGGTCACGCCCGGCAGTTCCGACAGGCCGCGCAGGCAGCGGGCGGTCAGCTCGTGGGTCCGCGCGGCGACCGCGGCCCGGCCGATGCCGGCGTGGAACCCGAACGCCTCGGCCAGCGCCCACCGGTGCTCGAAGGCGGGGAACCCGCCGGGGGTGTGGAACCGGCCCGGCGGCGCCACGCCGTCCGGCGTCGAGCCCAGGTACCAGGGCCAGAACACCTCGACGTCGAACGAGGGGCTGATCGGGTCGACCGCGGCCCAGCCGCGCGGGCTGCCCCACAGCAGGCCCGTGCCGCGCGGGCCGAACAGCCACTTGTGGCAGCCGGCGGCGAAGAAGTCGCAGCCCAGGTCGCCGACCCGGAAGTCCTCGACACCGAAGCCGTGCACCCCGTCCACGCAGACCAGCACCTCGCGGCCCGCCGCGCGGCCCCGGTTGACCTCGGCCACCACCTCGCCCAGCCGGGCCAGCGGCAGCTTCACCCCGGTGCCCGAGTGCACCCAGGTGAGCACCAGCAGGCGGGTCTCGTCGGAGATGCCGGCCCGCAGGTTGGCGACGACCTCCTCCTCGGTGACCCGCCGCGGGTCCCGGTAGAGCCGCAGCACCCGGTGGCGCGCCCCGGAGGCGGCCACCTTGAACCGGATCAGCTCCGAAGCCGCGTAGTGCTCGTGCGCGGTGCTGAGCACCTCCTCCCCCGGCCGGAGCCGGAAGCCGGTGAGCACGACGGCGAGGCCGGTGGTGGTGCTGTCGGTGAGCGCGATCGAGCCGGGGTCCGCGCCCACGTAGGCGCCCGCGCGGTCGAGCACCTCGCGCACCAGCTCGTCACGGCGGTGGAAGTACAGCGCCGGGTTGGCGTCCAGGCCCGCGCGGTGCCGCTCGATCGCCTCCCGCACCGGCCGCGGGTGCGAGGAGACCAACGACATCGACAGGTGCGCGTAGTCGGGGTCGAGCCGGAACTCGGCGCGCACCCCGTCCCAGGACGTCACGCCCGCTCACCGTCCACGCCCCACTTCAGGCGCTCCACCGGCGTCAGCTCGATCATCCGCGCACCGCGCCGGATGGCGTCCTCGTCCAGCACCGCGACCGGGGCCGGGGTCGGGTCGGGCATCAGGCGGCGCTCGTGGGCCTCGGCGATCTGGTAGATGTCGAAGCCGTACTGGTTGCGCATGATCCGGTAGCCCAGCTCGTTCATCATGCAGTTGGTGCTGCACGACCCGGTGTTGCGCGGCACGGTCCAGCCCAGCGCCTCCAGGTCGGCGATCTTGCGCTCCAGCGGCGGCTTGGGCACGAACTCGTAGAACGGCACCATCACCGTGCGGGTGCGGAACGTGCGCAGCAGCCCGGCCGCCTCGGGCGCCTTGGCCTGGGCGTGGGCGCGCAGCAGGGAGACCATGTCCTCGACCGCGGCGTCCAGCGGCGGCAGCGCGCCGCCGGGCACGTAGGGCTTGCCGCGCATGTTGGTGCGGTTCTGGCCCTTCTGCGTGCCGATGAAGCACAGCGGGACGTCGTTCTCGTGGCAGAACACCGAGGACTGCGCCACGATCGTGGAGAAGCAGGGCCAGCACGCCGGGCCGTACGACATCACCGCGCGCAGCAGGTGCGGGTCCTCCTCCTCGTGCACCGAGAAGCCGAGGCGGAACAGCGTGTTCATCGGGTTCTGCTCGGGGCGGGCGATGACCAGCTCCACCCCGAGCTTGTCGCACAGCGACTCGGCGTTGCGCACCGCCGCGGGCGACTGGTAGCCCTGGTCGAGCATCCAGGCCACCACGCGCAGGTCGTCGCGCCGGGCGAGCTGGGCGAGCATCCAGCTGGAGTCCTTGCCGCCGCTGAACAGCACGACCGCGTCGTGGCGGGACCCCGGCCGGCGCTGCGGCACGCTCTCCAGCAGCGCGGCGGGCGCGGCGTCCGCGGGCACGCCCAGCTCCCGGGTGACGGCCGCGGCGTCCCGGGGCCAGGCGGTGCTCTCCCGGTACACGCGCAGCAGCAGGTCGAGCTGGTCGGTGCGGTCCTCGTCCACCGCGCGGGCCGGCTCGGTCGAGGGCGCGGCGACCCCGGCGCAGTGCGCGCACAGCCGCGGGTCCGGCGAGACCGGGTCGCCCTCCACCTCCGCGACGTAGCGGTCGTAGGCCAGCGGCATCCCGCAGCGGCGGCACGTCGAGCTGTCGGGTTCGATCGGCATGGTGCTCTGCCTCCTTGTCACGTGGTGACGAATCGCGGTGCTTCCGCGGCGACGGTGGCCGGGTCGGCGGCCATCGGCCCGAAGACGTCGTCGTGCAGCCGGCGCAGCAGGACGGGGTCGCCCGGCGAGCGGCGGTCCACGAGGCCCTGCCGTTGCGCGTCGACCACGACGTCGCGGGTGGTGCGCAGCCCGTGGTGGTCGAGCACCGCGCGCACGGACGCGGGCAGGCGGTCGACGGGCAGCGGGCGGTCCGGGTCGGGGGCGGTGCGCGTGCGGCCGGTCGCGGCCAGCTCGCCGACGAGGTCGGCCAGGATCCCCATGGTGTGGTCGTAGGTCCCCCACGCGGGCAGCGCGATCTCCGGCCCGTCGGTCCGGTCCAGCACCTCCAGGCACTTCGCGGCCAGGTCGTCGGCGCGGACCCGCGCGAAGTCGTAGGGGCTGACGCCCGCCTCGACCGGCTCGACCTCGGCGAGCGCGCCGTTGTGCGACCCGATGAAGTAGGGGAAGCCGTCCCACCGGGGCACCACCACCGGCACCCCGCACGCCAGGGCCTCCAGCGGCGCCTTGCCGTAGGTCTCGAAGATGCTCGTGGCGCCGGACCAGTAGAGGTCGGCCGCGTTGTAGAGGTCGACGGTGGCGGCGCGGTCGAGGCGCTGGAACAGCACCGCGTCGGTCAGCCGGGGCGCGAGCCGGTTGTAGTAGGGCGGGTCGACGTGCGTCACGGACATCACGAGCAGCGCCTCCGGCCGCTCCCGGCGCACCAGGTGGTACGCCTCGATCAGCGCCCCGAGGCCCTTGTCGTTCATGAAGCGGCCCGTGTAGAGCAGGACGCGCCGGTCCGCGGGCAGGCCGAGCGCGGCGCGGCTCGCCGCGCGGTCGCGCCGGCGGTAGACGTTCCGGATGCCGAACGTGCAGGTGTTGCGGGCCGGGATGCCGGTCAGCCGGCGGTAGGCGTTCGCGGCGTTGGTGGACCCGCAGATCACCAGGTCGCCGGGGTGCGGGTGCGCCGCGACGAGCAGGAAGTAGAACAGGATGTTCAGCGGGTAGGGGTTGGTGTGCGGGATCATCAGCGCCGGGCAGTGGTAGCCGTCCCGGCGCATGAAGTAGAGCAGCGGCAGGGAGTCGACGTACTCGGCGACCACCAGGTCGACCCGCGACAGGTCGCACTGCTCGGTGAGCGCCCGGTACTGCCGTTCGAAGAAGGCGAAGTCGTGCTGCTCGGTGGGCAGCTGCGCGATGCGGAACAGCAGGACCTTCTCGCCGTTCGCGCAGAACCTCTCCACGTCGTCCGGTGCGTCGGTCAGCGCCAGCACTGTGGTCACACGCGCTCCTGGTGGGTTGCGGTGGGGGGTGCGGGGGTCGGCCGCGCCCGCCGGCGGCGCGGGCGCGGCCGGCGGGGTCAGACTCGGGGCAGGGTCTCGAAGTACCTCTGCTTGGAGCCGAGGTCGGGCCACCGCCGCCGGGCCTCCCGACCGGCCTCCACGACCCGCCGCACGCCCTCGCGGACGTCGATGCGGTGCTCGAAGCCCAGGACCTCGCGGGCCCTGGTGGTGTCGGCCAGCAGCCGCTCGGCGTAGATGGCGATGGGCACCGGCACGTACTCCGGCTCCAGCTCCACGCCCAGCTCCGCGCCGACCAGGGCCAGCGCCTCGGTGAAGGTCGTCTCGACCCCCGTGCCGACGTTGAACTCCTGGGTCTCCAGGTCCTTCTCCAGGGCGACCTGGAAGGCGTAGCCCGCGTCCTCGACGTAGATGAAGTCGCGGGTCTGGCTGCCGTCGCCCCACACCACCGGGCGCACGCCGTTGAGCGCGGCCCAGGCGAACAGCGAGATGACGTTGGCGTAGCCGCCCTTGCTGAACTCGTCGTGCCCGTACACGCTGAACGGCCGCAGGCCGATCGCCTTGATGCCGTACCGCTCCGAGTACTGGCGCGCGGCCTCCTCGTTCCACTTCTTCGACAGCGCCTTGAGGTCCGGCGGGTTGATCTCCATGCCCTCGACGTAGGGCACCGGGTTGCCCTCGTAGACGGCGCTGGTGCTGGCGTAGACCAGCTTCTCCACGTCGTTGCGGCGCACCGCCTCCAGGACGTTGAGGAAGCCGTGGGTGGTGACGTGGGCGCCGTCGACCGGGTCCTCCTCGTACATCAGGAACGACGACGGCGCGGCGAGGTGGATGACGGCGTCCTTGCCCTTGACCGCCTCGGCCACCAACCGGTAGTCGCGGGAGTCGCCCTCCAGCCAGTTCACCGATTGCTGGACGTCCGCCGGGAGAAAATCCTTGCCACCGATCTTGTAGTTGTCGAGCGAGGTGATCTCGTACCCGTCCTGCACCATCCTCCTGATCATGTTCCGACCGATGAAACCGGCGCCACCGGTAACCAGGACATGCTTCGCGGACATGATTCTCCCGTGTACGTGAGCGGAAACCGACAGGAACAGCTGGGACAAATTTCGGTCCGGCCGCCGATATTCAGGCGTAGGTGAGCAGCAGCACCCCGCCGGTCACCACGAGGGCGCCGACGAACCGGCGGACGAGTTCTTTCTCCTTCAAGAACAGCCAGGCGCCGAGCAGCGCCATGACGACGCTCAACTCCTTGGCCGGCGCGATCACGCTGACCGGCGCCAGCCGCAGGGCGAACAGCACGATCACGTAGGCGGTGGGCGCCAGGACGCCGACCAGCAGCACCTCACGCCGGTGGTGCGCCCACAGCCCGCGCAGCCGCGCCCGGTCGCGCAGCGCCACCGGCGCGAGCAGCAGCACCTCGAACACCGAAACGCCCCAGTAGAAGAGGAACGGCGAGATGTCCAGGTGGTCGACGGCCTGCTTGTCCCACAGCGTCGCCGCCGCGTTGGCCATGCCGATCAGGGCGCCGAACACGACGCCGTAGACCTTCGCGGTGCGCGTGGAGTCGCCGGTGGAGCGGTAGGCGCTGATGATCACCACGCCGGCCACCACCACCGCCACGCCGGCCAGGCCGAGCGGTCCGGGCCGCTCGCCCAGCAGCAGCACCGCCGCCGTCACCGAGAACAGCGGCGCCATCCCGCTGGACAGCGGGTAGATCACCGACAGGTCGGACTTGCCGTAGCCGAGCTGGAGCAGGACGTAGTAGGCGAGCTGGAAGAGCGCGCCGACCGCGGTCACCAGCAGCGCGCGTCCGAGGTCGACGCCGCCCTGCCCGGCCAGGGCCACCACGCCGATGGGCAGCACCAGCAGGCTGCCGACGACCTTGTAGAGCCACACGAAACCGGCGCCGCCGTCCGGGACGCGCTTCGCGCACACGTTCCAGCTCGCGTGCGCGACCGCCGCGACGGCCACCAGCAGAACCCCCAGGGGAACCAACGCAGTGCCTCCGGTTCTCGATCACCACCGGCGCGGACGACCCCGCGGCGGGGATGTGGCGCCGGGGCGGCGGGTGACCACCCCGGCGCAGCGGATCACCGGACGGCGACCAGCTCGTAGGCGCCCGCCGTCGCGCCGGCCCGCGGGGCCGGCCACTCCGTGCGGTCCGACATCCACTCCGTCCGGGCGGCCAGCCACTCGGTCCGGTCCGACATCCACTCCGTCCGGGTGGCCAACCACTCCGTCCGGTCCGACATCCACTCGGTGCGGACCGCGAGCCACTCGGTGCGGTCCGACAGCCAGGTCGTTTCCACTGTTCTCTCCTCGTGCTTCGACGTGAAACACCTGAAAAATGCGACGTGCCGAGGTGGAACACGCCCGGTGACACGTCGGCCGAAAATGCGGCGCAGTCGCGGATTGGAGCCGCTCCGGGCGCTGTGCGGCTCGACCGGCAGGCGGCCCGCAAAGTACGCCCTTTTGCTTTTTACCCCTCATCGCGGAGAGCCCTCAATAGTCCGACGGAGTGATTACGGAACCGGGCGGATTCGTAATTCTACCAGCGCGGAAGAACCCCCGTACGGGCTATTGACCGACCCTGGGCCGCGCATCACCCGGGCGGCGGATTGCCGAGTGGCCACCGATTTCGCGTTAGATCGGGAAATACCGGCGGCGACCGCCGCGAATTCATCCGATTTCCCGTGCCGCCCTCGGAGAGGAGTCCGCGGTGCCCGACACCGTTCCCGGCCTCGACCTGGCCGACCAGCCCACGGGGTACGAGGCGCTCACGGCGTGGTGGGCGCACATGCGCGACCACGCGCCGGTGCGGCGTGACCGGGCGCTGGGCCACTGGCACGTGTTCCGCTACGCCGACGCCGTAACCGTGCTCACCGACCACGAGACCTGGTCTTCGGACCTGCGCTCCCTGGTGCGCCAGCCCGAGCAGTTCTCGATCGTGGCGCGCGGCGCGTTCAACGGCTTCGACCCGCCCGACCACCGCAGGCTGCGCGGCCTGGTGAGCAAGGCGTTCACCCCGAGGGTGGTGGCGGAACTGGAGCCGGTGGTCCGGCGCATCACCCGCGACCTGCTCGACGCGGCGCGCGGCGAACGGGAGGTCGAGCTGATCGACGCGCTGGCCTACCCCCTGCCGCTGGCCGTGATCGCGGAGTTGATGCGCGTGCCGCTGACCGACCGCGAGCGGTTCCGCCGGTGGGCGGACGCGTTGTTCTACCAAGGCCGCGGCGACGACCCGGTCATCGTGCCGACCGAGGAGATGCTGCTGTCGGTCGAGCCGCTGATCGGCGAGATGAACGCCTACTTCCTCGACGTGATCGCCGAACGGCGGCGTCGCCCCGGTGACGACCTGATCAGCGGGCTGGTGCTGGCCGAGGACGGGGGACAGCGCCTGGCCGACGAGGAGGTGCTGGGCGTCTGCGGCTTTCTGCTCGTCGCCGGGCACATCACCACCACGATGGTGCTGGGCAACGCCGTGCACCTGCTGGCCACGCGGCCCGACGCGGCCGCCGCGCTGCGCGCCGAGCCGGCGACCATCCCGGCGGCCGTGGAGGAGGTGCTGCGCCTGCGCGGCCAACTGCCCGCCACCGCGCGCCGCGCCACCCGGGACGCCGAGCTGGGCGGGTTCCTGATCCCGGAGGGCGACGTGGTGCTGGTGTGGGTCGCCTCCGCCAACCTCGACGAACGCCGCTTCCCCGACGCCGACCGGTTCCGCCCGGACCGCAGCCCGAACCAGCACCTCGCCCTGGGCCGCGGCATCCACTTCTGCATCGGCGCGCCCCTGGCGCGGCTGGAGCAGCGGGTGGCGCTGGAGGAACTGCTCGCCGCGTGGCGCGACTTCCGGCTCGGCGACAACGTCGAGTTCGTCGACCCCCGCCAGGCGATCGGCCTGCGCCGCCTGCCGATCCGCCCGGTGTGGACCGACCACCGACGGCCGCGCTGAGCGGCGGGCACGCGAGGGCCGGGCCGACCCGCGGGCGGGCTCAGCCAAGCCGACCGGTGGGCGGGCCGAGTCCGGCGCACCGACAGGCGGATCAGCCCGGCGCACCGACAGGCGGATGAACCCGGCGCACCGACAGGTGGGCGAGTCCGGCGCACCGGCAGGTGGGCGAGCCCGGCCACCGGCGGGCGGCTGGGCGTGGCGACCGGCTATCCGGCAGGGCCGGGCGACCGGCGAGCCGGGCGGCCGGAAGACCGACGGGCCGGCAGAGCCGGGCGGGTGGGCTCAGTCGGCGGTGAAGGCCAGCAGGTGCACGCCCTGCTCGGGCAGCAGCGGCACCGTGGTGGTCAGGCGGAGGCCGGCCGCCGCGCCCAGCGCCCGGAACTCCGCCTCGTCGCGCTCCCGCGCGCCCATCAGCAGCAGCATCGCCATGTCCCGCCGGCTGACCGCCGCCCGCGCGGCCCGGTCGCCCCCGCCGTCGACCACGCGCTCGGCCAGCAGCACCACGCCGCCCGGTCCCGCGGCCTCGGCGCAGCGCCGCAGGATGCGCTCGCCGTCGGCGTCGGCCCAGTCGTGGATGATGTTGGACAGCAGGTAGACGTCCCCGCCCGGCGGCAGCGGGTCGAAGAAGCTGCCGCCGACCACCTCCGCCCGGTCGCCCACGCCCGAGGCGTCGAGCGCGGCCCGCGCCCGCGCGGCGGTGCCCGGCAGGTCCACCAGCACCCCGCGCAGGTGCGGGTGGTGGCGCAGCACCTCGGCGAGCACCAGGCCCGTGCCGCCCCCGACGTCGACCAGCCGCGTCACCCCCGACCAGTCCCACCGCCGCGCCACCGCCGGCCCGAAGACGGCCGCGTGCACGGCCATGACCTCGTCGAACGCCTTGGCGAACTCGGCGTCGGCGGCCAGGTCGTCCCAGAACGGGCGGCCGAACACCGACGGCCACGCGCTCGCGCCCGTGCGCACCGACTCCAGCAGGCCCGGCACGGCGCGGTCGGTCCGCTCGGCCCAGGGGTTCGCCTGGTCGAGGAACCGCGCCAGCTGGGCCGGGTGGTCCCCGCACAGCACGCGCCCGCGCGCGGTCAGCCCCACCCGGTCCGGCCCCTCCCGGGTGAACAGCCCCAGGTCCACCAGGTGCCGCAGCACTCGGCGCAGCGCGTCCGGGTCGGTGCCCGACCGCGCGGCCAGCTCGGCGACCCCGGCGCAGCCCCCGGCGACCAGATCCGGCAGCCGGTAGGTGACGGCCAACCGCACGACCCACGGCGTGAACAGCGTGGACATCGCCGCGACCTCGGCCACCGCCTCCGCGTCGTCGCTCATCCCGAGACCAACTCCCCCACCATCGCGGAACACCTCGCTCCCGAACGTAATCGCGGGCGAACGCCGATCGCCGCCACCGAACGAGGGACATCGCACCGGCCGGAGATGAGCACACCTCTTTTACTCCGCGTAATGATCTGGTTACCTGGGGGTGCAGGGGGGTGGACGTCGTGGGGGAAGCCGGGGACAGGCGTGGGCGCACGCCGTTCGCCGCCGAGCTGGAACGGCACCTGGTCCGCCGGGGCCTGTCCTGGCGCAAGTTCGCGGACCTGGCCGGCTACACCCCCGGCTGGCTCAGCAAGATCAAGAACGGCACGCCGCCGTCGCCGGAGTTCGCCCGGCGCTGCGACGAGCTGCTGGAGGCCCACGGCACGCTGCTCGCCCTGGCCGGCAACAGCCGCCCCAGGCCCGCCGAGCTGCCGGCGGCCATCGCCGGGTTCATCGGCCGGGGCGAGCACCTGGCCGCGCTCGACGCGATGCTGACCAAGCCGCAGCTCCGCGGCGCGTCCCGGGTCGCGGTGATCGAGGGCGCGCCGGGGGTCGGCAAGACCGCGCTGGCCCTGCGCTGGGCGCACGACGTGTCGCCCCGGTTCCCCGACGGCCAGCTGTTCGTGGACCTGCGCGGCTTCTCCCCGCACCGCTCCCCGACCCCGCCCGAGGACGCGCTGGAGGAGCTGCTCCTCGCCCTCGGCTCGTCGTCGGCGGACGTGGCCGGGCTCGACCTCGACCGCCGCGCCGCGCTGCTGCGGTCGCTGCTCGCCGACCGGCAGGTGCTCCTGGTGCTCGACAACGCGGCCGACTCCGAACAGGTGCGGCCGCTGCTGCCCGGCTCCGGGTCGTGCTTCGCGGTGGTCACCAGCCGGCGCGCGCTGCCGGGACTGACGCTGCGCACCCACGGCGGCCGGCTGGACGTGGGCCGCCTGACCGACGCCGAGTCGGTGGACCTGCTGCGCGACGCGCTCGGGGAGGCGCGGCTGGCCGAGGACCAGGCCGCGCCGATGGAGCTGGTGCGGCGGTGCGGACACCTGCCGCTCGCGCTGCGCATCGCCGCCGAGCACCTGCTCACCAACCCGCTGCGGTCGGTGCGCGACCTGGTGGCCGACCTGACCGAGGAGAGCAGCAGGCTCGACGTGCTCAGCCTGGACGACGAGGTGGCCGTGCGCACGGTGTTCTCGTGGTCCTACCGCCGCCTGTCCGCCGACGAGCGCCGGGCGCTGAGGCTGGTCGGCGCGCTGCCGCCCGAGGAGATCACCACCGCGGCGGTCGCGGTCGCGTCCGCGATGCCCTACGAGCGGACCCAGCAGTTGCTGAACTCCCTGGTCTCCGCGCACATGCTGGAGCACCTGGGCGGCGACCGGTTCCGCCTGCACGAGCTGCTGCGGCTGTTCGCGGTCGAGCGGGTGGCCGAGGAGGACGAGCGCGCCCGCGTGGCCGCGGCGCTGGCCCGGCTCGACCGGTGGTCGGCCCTGGACCGGCTGCCCACCAGCTGCTGACCCCCGGCCGCGGGCGTTTACCGGAACAGTCAACCGGTCAACACTGCCCACGCGGCGCGGCGGTGAGCAGGGTTGTTCCCATGCGGCAAACGACCCATGTTCCCACCCCTCCCCGTGCGGTGATCCTCACCGCGGGGCGCAGCGCCGCGTTGGGACCGGCCACGGCGGACCGCCCGGTGAGCCTGGTCGAAGTCGGCGGCGACACCCTCATCCGCAGGCAGAAGGACGCGCTGCGCCGCGCGGGCGTGTGGCGGATCGCCGCCGTCGCCGGCTGGCGCACCGACGGCTTCCACGGCACCGACCTGACCCTGTTCGAGAACCCGCTCTGGGCGGACACCACGTCGCTGGACTCGCTGGCCGTGGCCGACGACTGGCTGCGCCGCGCGCCGGTCGTGGTGCACTTCGGCAACGTGGTGGTCTCACCCGAGACCATCCGCCGGCTGTGCGCGGCCCCCGGTCCCCTGGCCGTCGTCTACGCGCCCCTGCCGAGACCCGGCCGCACCGCCGACCCCGTCCGGCTGGACCTCGGCGGGCGGTACGTGACCTGGATGGGCCACACCGCCCACCCCGGCCGGGGCCGGTGGCTGAGGCTGGTGAAGACCACGCCCGCCGCGTGGGCGGTGCTGCGGCACCTGCGGGAGGCGGGCCGCGACCGGCGGCCGGGCGTGGGCGAGGCGCTGGCGGAACTCGTGCGGCAACGGCTGATGCCGGTCACCGCCGTGCGGTCCGCCGGCCCCTGGCACCCGTTCGACACGCCGACCGACCTGGTCGCGGGCGCCGCCGTGGTGGACCGGCTGGACCGCGCGCGAGCCCGCTGACCGGTCCGGGCGGCCTGCCCGCCGGGCGGCGAGCCCGCTGACCGGTCCCGACAAGCCGGAAGGCCCCGGGAGCGGTGTGCTCCCGGGGCCTTCGCGGTGATCACGTGCTTCAGCGGTAGTCGCGGCCGAAGTCGTAGTCGTCCAGCGGGACCGCGGCGCCCGTGCCCGTGCCGAAGACGTCCGGCGTGTAGTAGCCGTCGTCGTAGCTCGGGATCGCGTACGCCGCCGCACGCGCCTCCTCGGTCGGCTGCACCTGGATGTTCCGGTACCGGTTGATGCCGGTGCCGGCCGGGATCAGCTTGCCGATGATCACGTTCTCCTTCAGGCCGATGAGCTTGTCCGACCGGCCGTTGATCGCGGCGTCGGTCAGGACCCTCGTCGTCTCCTGGAAGGAGGCCGCCGACAGCCACGAGTCCGTGGCCAGCGACGCCTTCGTGATGCCCATCAGCACCGGACGGCCGGCGGCGGGCTCGCCGCCCTCGGCCACCACGGCCCGGTTGCCCGACTCGAACTCCGCGCGCTCGACCAGCGAGCCCGGCAGGAACTCGGTCGCACCCGAGTCGATGATCGTCACCCGGCGCAGCATCTGCCGGACGATGACCTCGATGTGCTTGTCGTGGATCGCCACACCCTGGGCCCGGTAGACCTTCTGGACCTCCTGCACCAGGTGCAGCTGGGCCTCGCGGGGACCCATCACGCGCAGCACCTCGTGCGGGTCGGGCGTGCCCTCCAGCAGCTGCTGGCCCACGTGCACGTGGTCGCCGTCCTGCAGCGGACCGGTGGCCGTGTTCGCGAGCCGCTGCCGCTTGGACAGCTTCTCGAAGACGATCTCCTCCGACCCGTCGTCCGGGATGAGGGTGATCTTCCAGAACCGGTCGCCGTCCTCGATGCGCACCCGGCCGTCGACATCCGCGATGGGCGCCTTGCCCTTCGGCACGCGGGCCTCGAACAGCTCCTGCACGCGGGGCAGACCCGTGGTGATGTCGTCACCGGCGACACCACCCTGGTGGAACGTGCGCATGGTCAGCTGCGTGCCCGGCTCACCGATGGACTGCGCGGCGACGATGCCGACGGCCTCGCCGACGTCGACCAGCTTGCCGGTCGCCATCGAACGGCCGTAGCAGGACGCGCACACGCCGACCGCCGACTCGCAGGTCAACACCGACCGCACCTTGACCCTGGTCACGCCCGCCTCGACGAGCGTCGCCAGCGCCGGGTCGCCCAGGTCGTCACCGCGGTTGAGCACGACGTTGCCGTCGGCGTCGGTGATGTCCTCGGCGATGGTCCGCGCGTACACGCTGGTCTGCGCGAACTCGTGCAGCACGACCTTGTCGCCCTGCCGCTCGCCGACCGTCATGTTCACGCCGCGGCTGGTGCCGCAGTCGACCTCGCGGATGATGACGTCCTGCGACACGTCCACCAGACGACGGGTCAGGTAACCCGAGTCGGCGGTCCGCAGCGCGGTGTCGGCCAGACCCTTGCGGGCGCCGTGCGTGGCGATGAAGTACTCCAGCACCGACAGGCCCTCGCGGAACGAGTTCTTGATCGGCCGCGGGATGTACTCGCCCTTCGGGTTGGTCACCAGGCCGCGCATGCCGGCCAGCGACCGGACCTGGGTCATGTTGCCCGCCGCCCCGGACTTCACGATCATGCGGATCGAGTTGTCCTCGGGGAAGTTGGCCTCCATGACCTCGGCGACCTCTTCGGTGGCCTTGGTCCACACCTTGACCAGCTCGTTGTTGCGCTCGGTGTAGGAGAGCTGACCGCGCTGGTAGCGCTTCTCCACCGCGTCGGCGAGCTTCTCGTACTCGTCCAGGATGCCCTGCTTGGCCTCCGGCACGAGCACGTCGGAGATCGCGACCGTGACGCCCGACCGGGTGGCCCAGTAGAAACCGGCGTCCTTCAGCTTGTCCAGCGTCCGGGCGACGGTGACCATCGGGTACCGCTCGGCGAGGTCGTTGATGACCGTGGCCTGCCGCTTCTTCGGCATGACCTCGTTCAGGTACGGGTAGTCCTGCGGCAGGATCTCGTTGAACAGCGCCCGGCCCAGGGTGGTCTCGGCCAGCCACGGCTGACCGGGCTCCCAGCCCTCCGGCTCCTGGCCCTTCGGCGGGTTCTTGTCCGAGATCCGGATCTTGACCAGCGCCTGCAGGCCCAGCACCTTCCGGTCGAACGCCATCTGCGCCTCGGCCGGCGACGAGAACGCGTGGCCCTCGCCGAGGTCGCCCGGCTTGTGCCGGGTCAGGTGGTACAGGCCGGTCACCATGTCCAGGCGCGGCATGGCCAGCGGCTTGCCCGACGCGGGCGAGAGGATGTTGTTCGACGACAGCATCAGCACGCGCGCCTCGGCCTGCGCCTCGGCGGACAGCGGCAGGTGGACCGCCATCTGGTCACCGTCGAAGTCCGCGTTGAACGCCTCGCAGACCAGCGGGTGCAGCTGGATGGCCTTGCCCTCGACCAGCTGCGGCTCGAAGGCCTGGATGCCGAGGCGGTGCAGCGTGGGCGCGCGGTTGAGCAGCACCGGGTGCTCGGTGATGACCTCTTCCAGCACGTCCCACACGGCCGGGCGGGCGCGCTCGACCATGCGCTTGGCCGACTTGATGTTCTGCGCGTGGTTGAGGTCCACCAGCCGCTTCATCACGAACGGCTTGAACAGCTCCAGCGCCATCTGCTTGGGCAGGCCGCACTGGTGCAGCTTCAGCTGCGGGCCGACCACGATGACCGAACGGCCGGAGTAGTCGACGCGCTTGCCGAGCAGGTTCTGGCGGAACCGGCCCTGCTTGCCCTTGAGCAGGTCGGACAGCGACTTGAGCGGGCGGTTGCCCGGACCGGTCACCGGCCGGCCGCGGCGGCCGTTGTCGAACAGCGCGTCGACGGCCTCCTGCAGCATCCGCTTCTCGTTGTTGACGATGATCTCGGGCGCGCCGAGGTCGATCAGCCTCTTGAGGCGGTTGTTGCGGTTGATGACGCGGCGGTACAGGTCGTTCAGGTCGGAGGTCGCGAAGCGGCCACCGTCGAGCTGCACCATCGGGCGCAGGTCCGGCGGGATGACCGGCACGCAGTCCAGCACCATGCCCTGCGGGCTGTTGCGGGTCGCCTGGAAGGCGGCCACGACCTTCAGCCGCTTGAGGGCGCGCAGCTTCTTCTGGCCCTTGCCGCTGCGGATGGTCTCCCGCAGCACGTCGGCCTCGGCGTCCACGTCGTAGTCACCCAGCAGCTTCTGGATGGCCTCGGCGCCCATGGCGCCGGTGAAGTAGTCGCCGTAGCGGTCGTACAGCTCGCGGTAGAGCAGCTCGTCCGCGATGAGCTGGGCCTTCTCCAGCTTGGTGAAGGTGGACCAGATCTCGTCGAGGCGGTCCAGCTCGCGCTGGGCGCGGTCGCGGATCTGCCGCATCTCGCGCTCGCCGCCCTCCTTGACCTTGCGGCGGACGTCGGACTTGGCGCCCTCCGCCTCCAGCTCGGCCAGGTCGGCTTCCAGCTTCTGCGCCCGCGCCTCGACGTCGGCGTCGCGCTTGTTCTCCACGCGCTTGCGCTCGACCTGCATCTCGCTCTCGAGCGTCGGCAGGTCGTTGTGGCGCAGCTCGGTGTTCACGCCCACGATGACGTAGGCGGCGAAGTAGATGATCTTCTCGAGGTCCTTGGGGGCCAGGTCGAGCAGGTAGCCCAACCGGCTCGGGACGCCCTTGAAGTACCAGATGTGCGTGACCGGCGCGGCCAGTTCGATGTGGCCCATGCGCTCGCGCCGCACCTTGGCACGGGTCACCTCGACGCCGCAGCGCTCGCAGATGATGCCCTTGAAGCGCACCCGCTTGTACTTGCCGCAGTAGCACTCCCAGTCCCGGGTGGGACCGAAGATCTTCTCGCAGAACAAGCCGTCCTTCTCCGGCTTGAGCGTGCGGTAGTTGATGGTCTCGGGCTTCTTGACCTCGCCGTAGGACCACTGGCGGATGTCGTCCGCGGTCGCGAGACCGATGCGAAGCTCATCGAAGAAGTTGACGTCGAGCACGTCTACTCTCTTCCCCTTTTTGGTTCGGTGCTGCGTGGGGTGCTGGTGGCTGGGTCACCGGGGGCCGCCCGCGACGGGGCGCGCCCCCGGTGACCGGCGAGCGTCAGTTGACGACGTCGTCCACGGACGGCGACTCGGACCTCGACAGGTTGATGCCGAGGTTCGCGGCCGCGCGCTCGAGGTCTTCGTCGTCGCCGTCGCGCATCTCGATCGCGGCGCCGTCCGAGGACAGCACCTCGACGTTGAGGCACAGCGACTGCAACTCCTTGAGCAGCACCTTGAAGGACTCCGGGATGCCCGGTTCCGGGATGTTCTCGCCCTTGACGATGGCCTCGTAGACCTTCACGCGGCCCAACACGTCGTCCGACTTGATGGTCAGCAGCTCCTGCAGCGTGTACGCCGCGCCGTAGGCCTGCATCGCCCAGCACTCCATCTCACCGAAGCGCTGGCCGCCGAACTGCGCCTTACCGCCCAGCGGCTGCTGCGTGATCATCGAGTACGGGCCGGTGGAGCGGGCGTGGATCTTGTCGTCCACCAGGTGGCCGAGCTTGAGGATGTACATGTAGCCGACCGACACCGGGTACGGGAACGGCTCGCCGCTGCGGCCGTCGAGCAGGACGGCCTTGCCGTCCTCCTTGACCATCCGCTCGCCGTCCCGGTTGGGCCGGGTCGAGGCCAGCAGGCCCATCAGCTCGTCCTCGCGCGCGCCGTCGAAGACCGGGGTGGCGGTCTTCGTGCCCGGCTCCACGTCGTACAGCTCCGACGGCAGGTCCTTCGCCCAGTCCGCGTCGCCGTCGATGCTCCAGCCCTGCTTGGCGATCCACCCGAGGTGGGTCTCCAACACCTGGCCGATGTTCATGCGGCGCGGCACGCCGTGCGTGTTCAGCACGATGTCGACCGGGGTGCCGTCCTCCAGGAACGGCATGTCCTCGACCGGCAGGATCTTGCCGATGACGCCCTTGTTGCCGTGGCGGCCGGCGAGCTTGTCGCCGTCCTGGATCTTGCGCTTCTGGGCGACGTAGACGCGGACCAGCTCGTTCACGCCGGGGGGCAGCTCGTCGTCGTCCTCGCGGCTGAACACGCGGATGCCGATGACCTTGCCGTACTCGCCGTGCGGCACCTTCAGCGACGTGTCGCGCACCTCGCGGGCCTTCTCGCCGAAGATCGCGCGCAGCAGGCGCTCCTCCGGGGTCAGCTCGGTCTCGCCCTTCGGGGTGACCTTGCCGACCAGGATGTCGCCCGGCTGGACCTCGGCGCCGATGCGGATGATGCCGCGCTCGTCGAGGTCGGCCAGGACCTCCTCGGAGACGTTCGGGATGTCCCGGGTGATCTCCTCGGCGCCCAGCTTCGTGTCGCGCGCGTCGATCTCGTGCTCCTCGATGTGGATCGAGGTCAGGACGTCGTCCTGGACGATCCGCTGGGAGAGGATGATCGCGTCCTCGTAGTTGTGGCCCTCCCACGGCATGATCGCGACGAGCAGGTTCTTGCCCAGCGCCATCTCGCCGTTCTCGGTGCACGGGCCGTCGGCCAGGACCTGGCCCTCCTGCACCCGGTCGCCCTCGTTCACGATGGGCTTCTGGTTGATGCAGCTGCCCTGGTTGGACCGGCGGAACTTGTGCAGCGCGTAGGTCTGCCGCGAGCCGTCGTCGGCCATGACCGTGACGTAGTCGGCGGAGATCTCCTCGACCACACCGGTCTTCTTGGCCACGACCACGTCACCGGCGTCGACCGCGACGCGCAGCTCCATGCCGGTGCCCACCAGCGGCGACTCGCTGCGCAGCAGCGGCACCGCCTGGCGCTGCATGTTCGCGCCCATCAGGGCGCGGTTGGCGTCGTCGTGCTCCAGGAACGGGATGAGCGCGGTCGCCGCGGACACCATCTGGCGCGGGGAGACGTCCATGTAGTCGACGTCGCCCGGGTCGACGAACTCGACCTCGCCGCCCTTCTTGCGGACCAGGACGCGGTCCTCGAGGAAGTTGCCGTCGGCGTCGATCCTGGCGTTCGCCTGCGCCTTGACGTACCGGTCCTCCTCGTCCGCGGTCAGGTAGTCGACCTGGTCGGTGACCCGGCCGTCGACGACCTTGCGGTACGGCGTCTCGATGAAGCCGAACGGGTTGACCCGCGCGAACGAGGACAGCGAGCCGATCAGGCCGATGTTCGGGCCTTCCGGCGTCTCGATCGGGCACATGCGGCCGTAGTGCGACGGGTGGACGTCGCGGACCTCCATGCCGGCCCGCTCCCGGGACAGACCGCCGGGGCCCAGCGCCGACAGGCGGCGCTTGTGGGTCAGGCCCGCGAGCGGGTTGATCTGGTCCATGAACTGCGAGAGCTGGGAGGTGCCGAAGAACTCCTTGATCGCCGCCACCACCGGGCGGATGTTGATCAGGGTCTGCGGCGTGATGGCCTCGACGTCCTGGGTCGTCATGCGCTCGCGGACGACGCGCTCCATGCGGGACAGGCCGACTCGGATCTGGTTCTGGATCAGCTCGCCGACGGTGCGCAGGCGGCGGTTGCCGAAGTGGTCGATGTCGTCGACCTCGACGGGCACCTCGACGTCGCCGGGCTTCATCGTCGTCTCACCCGCGTGCAGGCGCACCAGGTACTCGATCGTGGTGACGATGTCTTCCTCGGTCAGCACGCCCGTGGTGATCGGGGTGTTGAGGCCCAGCTTCTTGTTGACCTTGTACCGGCCAACCTTCGCCAGGTCGTAGCGCTTGTCCTTGAAGAAGAGGTTCTCCAGCAGCGCCTGCGCGGACTCCTTCGTCGGCGGCTCGCCCGGACGCAGCTTGCGGTAGATGTCGAGCAACGCCTCGTCGGTGCCCGCGGTGTGGTCCTTCTCCAGCGTCGTCAGCAGCGTCTCGCTGAACGAGAAGCGCTCGCGGATCTGCTCGGTCGTCCAACCCAGGGCCTTCAGCAGCACGGTCACCGGCTGGCGGCGCTTGCGGTCGATGCGGACACCCACGGTGTCGCGCTTGTCGACGTCGAACTCCAGCCAGGCACCCCGGGACGGGATGATCTTGACGCTGAAGACGTCCTTGTCGGTCGTCTTGTCGATCGCGGTGTCGTAGTAGACACCCGGCGAGCGGACGAGCTGGGAGACCACGACCCGCTCGGTGCCGTTGATGATGAACGTGCCCTTGTCGGTCATCATCGGGAAGTCACCCATGAACACCGTCTGGCTCTTGATCTCGCCGGTGGTGTGGTTGGTGAACTCCGCCGTGACGAACAACGGGGCGGCGTACGTCATGTCCTTGTCCTTGCACTCCTCGGTCGAGGCTTTCACCTCGTCGAAGCGCGGGTCGGAGAAGGAGAGCGACATCGAGCCGGAGAAGTCCTCGATCGGGGAGATCTCGTTCAAGACCTCCTCGAGGCCGCCCGTCGGCGCCTCGTCACCTTCGTCGACGCGGCGCTGGAACCACGCCTCGTCGCCGGTGAGCCATTCGAACGACTGAATCTGCAGGTCGAGCAGGTTGGGCGTCTGAAGCGGTTCGTGGATCTTCGCGAAAGAGACTCGCTTCGGCGCTCCGGGAATCCCCGACGTGGAGTTGGTCGCAGCAGTGGCCTTGGTCGCGCGAGAGATCGCCAAGATGCGTCCTTCCAGGGACAGGTAGCTGGCTAGTCAGCGGAACTAGCACGGCTGTCAAGGGTGCGGCGATGCCCGGCAATCCAGCTCTCGGCGAAGGGCAAACGGAAAGAGGGCAGCGCAAAGGAGCAGTCTAGCCACGGACGCGGCAACTGTCGAGAGGCACCTGGAAGGACCTTTCTCGTGCTCACCGACAGAGTGACCCCGCTGACGCTCACAGTCAAGATGCCACGCGGCGATCACTCCACTGGCGCAAGGCGCGATGACGCACCGTTACCGCTGTGACCTGCGAAAATACATGGACGTGAGCAAAGGTGAACCTTTGGCGGGTGTTCCGACCCCGAAGGGAGAGAGTGGCGATTCCGTTCGGTCACCGGCCTGGAAATGTGGCGCAGATCACGTTGTGCGGGGGTGTGGAATCGGGTTCGCGGTCCTGAGTGGACGCCCCCGGGCGCGCCGGCGTCAGCACTTGGAGGTCTCGGCCGCCTGGTCGCCGGTCTGGCCGAACATCTCCATGTTGTCGACCTTCCACCGGCCGTCGACCTTCCGCGCGCCGACCCGCATCATGGCGATGCCGCCGCCGCTCTGGTTGTCGGTGGTGCGGGTGGTGACCTGGTCGAGGAACAGCAGCACCGTGGCGCGGTCGCCGTCGAGCGAGGTCACACCGCTGGACACGGCCTTCACCGTGACCACGAGCTTCTGCTCCGGCGCGAGCGCGCGGACCGGCCCGAAGATCGCGTTGTACTGGCACTGGGCCTTGCCGACCAGCAGCTCGTTGGCCGCCTTCTCGGTGGCGGCGACGTCGGCGAAGTTGTAGGAGAACGCCTTCTCGACCGCCTCCCGGGCCTGCCCGGCCACCTCGGTCGTGCCCGCGCTGTCCACCAGGGCCTGGTTGTAGGCGACCTCGCCCGCCTGCCGCTGGAACCACCAGCCGAGGCCGGCCAGGAGCGCGGCCACCACGACCAGGGCGACGGGCAGGGCCAGGCCGGAGCGGGCGCGTGCCCGGCCCGCGTCGGACCCGGCCTCGTCGGACGGGGTGCGGTCCGGCTCGGGGTCGCTCGGCGCGACGGCCTCGCCGGTGCGCTTGCGGCGGCCGGTCGGTCGGGGCCGCGGCGAGGGCTCGGCGGGCGCGACGGCCGCGTCGGCGTCCTCTCCGGGCTCGATCAGGCCGGTGACCTCGGTCGACCGCGGATCCGGAGCAGCCGGCGGCTCCTCGTCCGAAAGCCCGGCGCCCGGATCCGCCACGCCCGGTTCGACAACACCCGAACGGTCGGTGTGCGGACCTTCGGCGCCCGAACCACCGGCGGGCGGATCCTGGGTGGCCGAACCGGTGACCTCGTCCTCGACCCGCTTGGCGGGTGCGCCCTGGTCGGCACGTTTGCGCAGGCCGGCGACGCGCGGCCGGGCGGTCGGCGGGGTCGGGACGGGGCGGCGGCGGGACGGTGGCACTGACGTCATCTCCTCGGTTCACGCGCCGCCGGGCGCGACCGGCCCCAACGCGCTGAGCTTCCAACCGGCGTCGGTGCGGGTCAGGTCCGTCTGGTACCGGTTGACCTTCTTCACCGCCTGCCCGCCCTCCGGCGTCACCGTGGTCTCCACGACGGCGATCAGGTGCGCCTTCCCGGCCCGCGCGTCCAGTTCCGTCACGGCCGCGTCCAGCACCCGGCTCACGGTGACCGTCCTGGCGTCCTCGATCTGCTTGCGGCGGGTCTCCCGGCCGTCCTCGATCTCGGCGCGCAGGTCGCCGGTGGACGTGTCCAGCCACCGGTCGAGGTCCTCGTCGACCTTCTTGTAGTCGAGGGTGGTGAAGTTGGCGATCCCGACCTGCCCGACCCGCAGCACCTCGTCCCGCTCCCGCGAGAACGCCACCGAGTCGTTGGCGGACGCGCTCCACCACGACACCCCGGCCCACACCGCGTAGCCGAGCGCCACCACGGCGAGCACCGCCGCGACGGGCAGCGACCAGCGTCGAACGTCCATCGTCCCTCCTCAGCCCGGCAGACCGAGCAACTGCCCCAGGCTGGTCAGCAGCGGCGCCTCGGCGGCGGCCTCGCCCGGGGCCGGCTCGCGCCCCGGCTGCGACGTGGCGTCGCCGGTGGGCGTGGCGGCCGGGGTGCCACCGTAAGGCGCGTTCTGGGCGCCGCGCACGCCGGTCGCGCTGCCGCGGGCCAACGCGCAGTAGGCCCCGGTGTTCAACTCGGCCGGCGTGGTGTCGGTGCCCTGCCGGATCGTGGTGCCCTCGTAGCCGACGGTGCAGGTCGGCGGGTCGAACAGGTTCAGGGCCAGCCCGAAGTGCGCGCCCGTGCCGTCGCCCTTGGCCACGCTGAACCCGCCGCCGACGACGATCGGGTAGGTGACGGCGATCTGCTCCAGCCCGTCCAACCGGGTGACCAGGATGTTCCCGGTGGTCAGCAGGTTGGCCAGGACCACGCCCAGGTTGGGCCCGCTCTCCCGCAGCAGCGCCGAGACCTGCTCGGCGGCCTGCGGCGACACCCCGATGAGCCGCCGGAGGTCGGGGTCGGAGTCCTTCAGCCGCTCGGCCAGCGCCCGCAGGTCGGCGGCGAACGACCTGATCGCCCCGCCCTGCTCGGCCTGCGTGGTCAGCGCGGTCAGCCCGCTGTCGAGCAGCGCCTCGGTCTGCGGCAGGTGCTCGGTCGCGGCCCGGGTGAACGCCTGCGCGTTGTCCAGCAGCACCTGCAGGTCCGGCCCGGTGCCGTTGAACGCCAGGTCCAGCTCGTCCACCACGGTGCGCAGCGACTCGGCGGGCACCGACCTGGCGAACGCGTCGAGGTTGGTCAGCAGGCCGTCCACCGGCGGCGGGGTCCGGGTCGCCGAGCGCGGGATGACCGACCCGGCGGCCAGGAACGGCCCGTCCTCGCCGCGCGGGCGCAGGTCGACGTACTGCTCGCCCACCGCGGACCGGTTCGCGACCACGGCCTCCAGGTCGGCCGGGATGGCCGGCGCGTCCGGGGCGATGTCGAGGTCGGCCTCCAGCCCGTCGGCGGTCAGCCGCATCGGCCCGACCCGGCCCACGGCGACGCCGCGGTAGGTGACCTCGGCGTTGGTGAACAGGCCGCCGGAGTCGGCGAGCTGCACCGTCACCACGTACCCGGACGAGCCGAACACGCGGCCGAGCCCGACGTACCGCGCGCCGACGTAGCTCACGCCGACCAGGGCGATCAGCAGGAACGCGCCGATCTGCAGCTTGATCCGGCCCGGGATCACCGCCCACCCCCGAGCAGTCCGCCGAGCAGGTCGCCCAGCCCCGACGTGCCGGGCACGCCGGGCAGCGGCAGGTTCGGCAGGGGCAGCGGCAGGGACGGCGCGGTCGTGTTCCCGCCCGGCAGGCCGGGCAGGGTCGGCAGCGGGGACTGCCGGGAGCGGCCCAGGTTGTCCACCACCGTGCCCAGGTTCAGGTCGATGTCGGCGTACATGTTCGTGTAGTCGCCCTTGATGCCGTCCACCGCCGCGTCCGGGAACGGGTAGGTCAGCAGCAGCTCGAACGCGTTGGGCAGGTTCGTGCCCGCCTCGGCCAGCTTCCGGAGCGTGGGCGTCAGCGCCTTGAGGTCGGCCACGATGTCGTCCTTGGACTTGGTGACGGTGTCCACCGCGACGTCGGACAGGGCGTCGAGCGACTGGAGCAGCGTGACGAGCTGGGTGCGCTGCTCGGTGAGCACCCTCAGGCCCGGCTCCAGCCCGTCGAGGACGCCGGTGATCTGCTCGCGCTGGGCGCTCAGCGTGCCGCCGAGCCGGTTGAGGCCGTCCAGCGCGCGGGTGATCTCGCCCTTGTGCGCGTCGAGGTCGCCGACCAGCGTGTTCAGGTTGGCCAGCAGCGACCGGACCTCCGGCTCGTTGCCCTCCAGGGCCGCGTTCAGCTCCCGGCTGATGTCCTGGAGCTGGGCGATGCCGCCGCCGTTGAGCAGCATGGACAGCGCGCCGAAGACCTCTTCGACCTCCGGGTTGCGGTTGGTCCGCTCGACCGGGATGACCGAGCCGTCGGTCAGCGTGCCCTCCTCCCGGCCCTCCGCCGGGCGCGCCAGCTCCACGTACTTCTCGCCGAGCAGCGCGGACTGGCGCAGCCGGGCGACGGCGTTGCCGGGCAGCTCCACGTCGCCGTTGACCAGCACGGTCACCTCGGCGGTCCAGCCGTCCGCGCCCAGGTCGATCCGGTCGACCCGGCCGACGGGCACGTCGTTGACCTTCACGCCCGCCTGCGGCACGAGGTCCAGCACGTCCTTGAACCGCACCTTCACCGCGTACGGCCGGTCGCCGACGTCCGCGCCGCCGGGCAGCGGCAGGTTGTAGACGCCGTCGAAGCCGCCCGTGCCGCAGCCGGCCAGCACCGTCAACGCGCCCGTCACGAGCACCGCGCCCAGGACCCGCCTCACCGGGGCACCCCCGCGAGCGGCAGGGGCAGCGGCAGCTTGCCCTGGGACAGGTCGGTCAGCACTTCCGCGGGCGTCTTGAGCGGCACCGCGCCGGTGAGCAGCGGCTCCAGCTGCCGGCACGTCTCGGCGAGCACGCCCGGCACCCGGCCCGGCTCGATGCCCTGCACGAGCTTGCAGACCAGCACGATCGGCGGCTGGTTCAGCTCGTTGATGTTGGCCCGGGCGTCGAGCGTGCCGGACGCCGCGTTGTAGGCGTTCTGCAGGTTGCCCAGGGCCAGCGGCCCGACGTCGAGCGCCTCGGCCAGCGACGCGCGCTGGTCGACCAGCACCCGGGTGATGCCCGCGAGCTTGTCGACGTTGGACTTGAGCGCGGCCCGGTTGTCCTGGATGAACCCCTGCACCTGGCCGAGCGCGGAAGCCAGCTCGTTCAGCGCGCCGGCCAGGTTCTCCCGCTCGTCGGCGAGGAACCCGGCGACCTCGGCGAGCTGCCGGTTGACGTCGCGCACCTGGCCGTCGTTCGCGGCCAGCATGCCGGTGAACTTCTGCAGGTTGTCCACGGTGCCGAACAGGTCGTCCTTCGAGCCGGACAGCGTGCGGGTCGCCTCGCCGAGCTGCTTGACGGTCTCGCCGAGCGCCTGCCCGTTGCCCTGGAGGGTGGCCGCGGCGGAGTCCAGCAGGTCCGACAGCGCGCCGTCCCGGTTGGCCCCGTTCGGGCCGAGCGCGGTGGTCAGCTCGTCGAGGCTCGCGTACAGCTCGTCCAGCTCGACCGGGGTGGCGGTGCGCTCGCGCGGGATGGTGGCGCCGTCGCCCAGCACGTCGCCGCCGGCGTAGGCGGGCGCGAGCTGCACGTACCGGTCGCTGACCACGCTGGGCGCGACCACGACCGCCCGCGCGGCGGCGGGCACCGGCACCGAGCGGTCGATCGACATCACGACCTTCACCACCTCGCCCTGCGGCGCGACGTCCTCGATCGTGCCGACCCGCACGCCGAGGACCCGCACGTCCGAGCCGGGGTAGACGCCGACGGCCGCGCCGAACCAGGCGGTCACCCGGCGGCTCTCCGCGCCGACGAACACCCACCACATCACGGCCGCGGCCACCAGCACGAGCACGCAGGCGATCGCCGCGACCCGGACCAGGTCGCGGCCGGCCTTCGTCACCGCCATCAGTTGCCTCCCCCGGAGGGTTGCCGCTGCACGCCCGGCGGGAGGCAGCCCTCTTCGTTGAAGCCGACCACGCCGAGGTTCACCGACGGCGGCAGCAGGCCGCAGATGTAGACGTCGAACCAGCGGCCGTTGCCCAGGGTGTTGGCGAACACCCGGAAGAACGGGCCCATCAGCGCCAGGCTGCGGTCGAGCGTGTCCTGGTTGCGCTGGAGCATCGTGGTGACCCGGTCGAGCTGCTCCAGCGCGGGCCGCAGCTGGGCCGTGTTGTCCGCGACCAGGCCGGTCAGCTCCCGGGACAGGGCACGGGTGCCGGTCAGCAGCGCCCCGATCGCGTCGCGCCGCTTGCGCAGCTCCGCCAGCAGCAGGTTGCCGTCCGCGAGCAGCTTCTCGAACTGCTCGTTGCGGTCGGCCAGGGTCTTGGTGATCTCGTTGGTGTTGGCCAGCAGCTTCGCCAGCTGGTCGTCGCGCGAGGAGATCGTCTTCGACAGCGCGGACAGCCCGTCCAACGCGCCGCGCACGCTCTCCGCCGAGCCCTGGAAGGTCTCCGACAGGACCTGGAAGCTGTCCGCGAGCTGCCGGGTGTCGATCTGGCCGACCGTGGTCGCCAGGCCGTTGAACGCCTCCTGCACGTCGTACGGCGACAGGGTGCGCTCGCGCGGGATCGGCTCGCCCGGGTCCAGCGGCTGCGACCCCTGCGGGTCCAGCGCCAGGAACTTCTGCCCGAGCAGGGTCTTGATCCGGATCACCGCGGTCGTGCGGTCGCCCACCCAGGCGTCCTTCACCCGGAACGACACCTTCACCCGGTCGCCCGCCAGCTCGACCTTGGTCACCTTGCCGACCTTCACGCCGGCCACCCGCACCTCGTTCGCCGGGACCAGGCCCGCGGCCTCGGTGAACTCCGCGGAGTACGTGGTGCCGCCGCCGATGATCGGCAGCTCGTCGGAGTTGAAGGCGGCGAGCAGCAGCAGGGCGATGACGGTGAGGCTCACCACGCCGACGGTCACCGGGTTGCGTTCGGTCTTCACCTGCGACACCTCGGCTGCGTGACCGGCAGGGCCGTGATCGGGATCGGGTCGTTGATGATCGGCGGCACGGCGACCTGCCCCGTGCCCTCGCACAGGAAGAAGTTGAACCACGAGCCGTAGGACGCGGTCCGCGACATCGCCTCGATCTTGGTGGGCAGGTTCCGGATGACGCCCTCCACGACCGCCTCGTTGTCCGCCAGCGTCTGCGACACCAGGCCCAGGTGGGCGATGTCGTCCTTCAACGGCTGCCGCGACTGGTTGAGCAGGTCGGCCGTCGTCGTGGTGAGGTCGCCCATCGCGCTGATCGCCTCACCGATCGGCTGCCGGTCGGCCGCGAGGCCCGTCGTCAGCTCCTGCACCGTCGTGACCAGCGCGGACACCTGCTCGCTGCGCGAGTTGACGGTGTCCAGCACGGTGTTGAGGTTGTCGATCACCTCGCCGATCACCCGGTCGCGGCTCGCCAGCGTGGACGTCAGCGACGCGGTGTGGCGCAGGAGGCTGTCGATCGTGCCGCCCTCGCCCTGCAGGACCTTGATGATCTCCTCGGACAGCCGGTTCACGTCCTCCGGGTTGAGCGCCTGGAACAGCGGCTTGAACCCGTTGAACAGCACGGTCAGGTCGAGCGCCGGCTTGGTGCGCTCCAGGGGGATCACGTCGCCGGGCCGGAGCGGGGACGCGTCGCCCACTCCGTGCTCCAGCGCGACGTACCGCTGGCCGACGAGGTTGCGGTACTTGATCGTGGCGGTGACCGAGGCGGGCAGCGTGCGGTCGCCCTCCAGCGAGAACTCCACCTCCGCCAGCCGCCGGTCCACCACGCGGATGCGCTCCACCTGGCCGACCCGGACGCCCGCGATGCGGACGTCGTCGCCCTCGTTGAGCGCCGTCACGTCGGTGAACCGGGCGGTGTAGTCGGTGGCGCCGGTGAAGCCGGTGTTCGAGATCGTCACCGCCAGCAGCGCGGTCGCCAGGACGGTGACGGCGGCGAACACGGCCAGCTTGACCAGCGGCGCGGCCAGGGACCTCACGCGGTCACCTCCGCTCCCCGGTACAGGGGGCCGAGCAGCAGCGCGGTGAAGCTCGGCATCTCGTCCTCGTGGAGCCCGAACTGCGGCGCGAGCAGCGCGGCCAGGAAGTCCTGCTCGGCCGGCGAGTTGGCCAGCGACGGCACGCCCGTGAACGACGACGGGGCCGTGGCGCCGTCCCGGATCACGCCGGCGTCGGGCGGCAGCACGCCGTCGGCCGCGACGCGGGCGGGCGGCGGCGACGTCGAGCCGTCCTTCACCGGGCCGTCCGGCGGGTACTGCGGGAATGGGTCCGGCCGCGGCACGATGTCGTAGCAGCGCGGGCCGCGCTTGTCGGCGTACTCCGGGTCGTCCTTGCCGGGCTCGTACTTGCCGCGGTTGGCGGTGATCTCCAGGGTGATGTGCAGGCCGGGCTCGTCGGTGCCCTTGCCGAACACCTCGTCCATGATCGGCTTGAACTCGGTCAGGCCCTTGAGCAGGCACGGGTACTCGGGCGCGTACTTCGCCAGCAGCTCCAGCGTCGGCCGGCTCACGTCGGAGAGCTGGATCAGGTTGTTCTTGTTCACCGCGAGGAAGCTGTTCAGGTCCAGCGCGGTCGTGGTCAGCGTGCCGTAGAGGGCCAGCAGGTTCTCCCGCTGCTCGACCAGCGTGCGGCTCGTCGTGGTGGCGTCCGACAGCGCCCGCACCAGGTCGGGCGCGGCGTCGGCGTAGACGTCGGAGACGTCGGCGAGGCGGCTGATGCCCTCCTTGAGCTTCGGCAGCTGCGGGTTGAACTCGCCGAGGTAGGCGTCGAGCTGCACGAGCGTCTCGCCCAGCGGCTTGCCCCGGTTCTCCAGCGCCTGCGACATCGCGGTCAGCGTGGTGGCCAGCTTCTCCGGCTGCACGGCCTGGAGCACCGGCATCAGGTCGTCGAGGACGCGTTCCAGCTCGACGGCGCTGCTGGAGCGGTCCTGCTCGATGACCGCGCCCTCGCTCAGCGGCGCGGCCCGTTCCGCGGGCAGCACCAGGTTCACGTACCGCTCGCCGAACAAGGTCTTCGGCAGCAGGCGCGCCGAGACGTTGCCGGGGATGTGCCGCACCTGCTCGGGGTCGAGCGCCAGCTCCAGCTCCGCGCCGTCGCCGGAGGTGCGGATGCCCTCCACCCGGCCGACGACCATGCCGCGGACCTTGACGTCGGAGTCGACCAGCAGCTGGTTGCCCACCCGGTCGGTCTTCAGCGTCACCTTCACGACCTCGGTGAACGCGTCGTTGTACAGCGCCACCGTGAACGAGAGGAACAGGGCGATGACCGCGAGCAGCACGACGCCCAGGAGCCTGCGCCTCAGCATGTCACCGCCTCCGCGGGGAAGAACACGTCGACAGCACCAGTCGCCGCCTCCGCGGGAAAGAGCACGTCGACAGCACCAGTCGCCGCCTCCGCGGGGAAGAGCACGTCGACAGCACCGGTCGCCGCCTCCGCGGGAAAGAGCACGTCGGCGGTCATCCCGCGATCCTCACCGTCGTCGTGGTACCCCAGATGGCCAGGCTCAGGAAGAAGTCCAGCAGGGCCGTCGTCACGATCGCCGTGCGCACCGCGCGGCCCACCGCCACGCCGACCCCGGCGGGCCCGCCGCTGGCGCGGTAGCCGTAGTAGCAGTGCGTCAGGATGATCACGACGGCGAAGACGAGCACCTTGCCGAACGACCAGAGCACGTCGACCGGGGGCAGGAACAGGTTGAAGTAGTGGTCGTAGGTGCCCGCCGACTGCCCGTAGAACTCGACCGTGATGAACCGGGCCGCCAGGTACGACGTCAGCAGGCCGATCACGTACAGCGGGATGATCGCGACGAAGCCCGCGATGATCCGCGTGGTGACCAGGAACGGCAGGCTGGGGACGCCCATGACCTCCAGCGCGTCGATCTCCTCGGAGATCCGCATCGCGCCGAGCTGCGCGGTGAAGCCGGAGCCCACGGTGGCGCTCAGCGCGAGGCCCGCGACCAGGGGCGCGATCTCGCGGGTGTTGAAGTAGGCCGACACGAAGCCCGCGAACGCCGACGTGCCGATCTGGTTGAGCGCGGTGAAGCCCTGCAGGCCCACGACGGTGCCGGTGAACACCGACAGGCCGACCATCACGCCGATCGTGCCGCCGATGACGGCCAGCGCGCCCGACCCGAAGCTCACCTCGGCCAGCAGCCGCAGCGTCTCGCGCAGGTACCGGGTCAGCGTGCGCGGCGTCCAGCACAGCGCCCGCAGGTAGAACCACAGCTGGTCGCCGAGGGTGTCGAGCACGGACAGCGGCGCGTTGGCCGCCCTGCGGAACCGCTCGTTGATCGTGGCCATCTCAGCTCCCCTTCGCCGGGACGACCTGGAGGTAGATCGTGGTGAGCACGAAGTTCACGAAGAACAGCAGCAGGAACGTGATGACCACGGCCTGGTTCACCGCGTCGCCGACGCCCTTCGGCCCACCGGCCGGGTTCAGCCCGCGGTAGGCGGCCACGATGCCCGCGATGAACCCGAAGACCAGGGCCTTGATCTCGGAGATCCACAGGTCCGGCAGCTGCGCCAGGGCGCTGAAGCTCGCCAGGTACGCGCCCGGCGTGCCGTCCTGGAGGATCACGTTGAAGAAGTAGCCGCCCATCACGCCGACGACGCTGACCATGCCGTTGAGCAGCACGCTGACCAGCATCGCGGCCAGCACGCGCGGCACGACCAGGCGCTGGATCGGCGAGACGCCCAGCACCTCCATCGCGTCGATCTCCTCGCGGATCTTGCGCGAGCCGAGGTCCGCGCAGATCGCCGAGCCGCCCGCGCCCGCGATGAGCAGGGCCGTGACGATCGGGCTGGCCTGCTGGATGATCGCCAGCACGCTCGCCGCGCCGGTGAACGACTGCGCGCCGATCTGCCGGGTCAGCGAGCCGATCTGGAGCGCGATCACCGCGCCGAACGGGATCGACACCAGGGCCGTCGGCAGCACGGTCACGCTCACCACGAACCAGCACTGCTGGATGAACTCCCGCAGCTGGAACGGGCGGCGGAACGTGTTGCGGACGACGTCGATGCCCAGGGCGAACATCCGCCCGGTCTCGCGCAGCGCGCCCACGCCGGGGAACGCCGCCGGAGCGCTCACAGCACGCCCCCGCGCCGGGGCCACGGGGTCGGGGCCCCCGGGTTGGCGGTGATCGGCCCGGTCCGCTCGCCCGCGTCGGCCGTCGCGCGGTAGTGCAGGCGCTCCTCCGGCGTGAGGCTCGCGATGATGCCCTGCTGCGCCTCCGGCGGCAGGGTGTGCAGGATGCTCATCACCCGGTCCTTGCGCCGGCGGACCGCGCCGCGCGGCGGGAGGCCGGGCGTCGGTTCGAGCTGCGGCACGACGCCGCGCACGTCCTCGTCCGGCGAGCCGTCCGAGTGGCCCGCGTCGCGGTGCGCCAGCTCGGCGGCCATCGTGGCCTGGTCCTTCTCCTCCGACATGCCGATCGGCCCGATGCGGCGGCCGTTGAGGAACTGCTCGACCACCGGCTCGTCGCTGGTCAGCAGCACCTCGCGGGGGCCGAACATGACCAGCTCGCGGCGGAACAGCATGCCGAGGTTGTCCGGCACGGTGCGGGCCACGGTGATGTTGTGCGTGACGATCAGGATCGTGGCGTCGATCTGCGCGTTCAGGTCGATGAGCAGCTGGCTGAGGTAGGCCGTGCGGACCGGGTCCAGGCCGGAGTCCGGCTCGTCGCACAGGATGATCTCGGGGTCGAGCACCAGGGCGCGGGCGAGGCCCGCCCGCTTGCGCATGCCGCCGGAGATCTCGCCGGGGAGCTTCTTCTCCGCGCCGACGAGGCCGACCATCTCCATCTTCTCCAGCACGATCCGCCGGACCTCGGCCTCGGTCTTGCGGGTGTGCTCGCGCAGCGGGAAGGCGACGTTGTCGAAGAGGTTCATCGAGCCGAACAGCGCGCCGTCCTGGAACAGGACGCCGAACAGCTTCCGGATCTCGTAGAGCTTGCGCTCGGAGCAGCGGACCAGGTCGACGCCGTTGATGACGATCCGGCCCCGCTCCGGTTTCAGCAGCCCGACCAGGGATTTCAGGAAGACGGACTTGCCCGTGCCCGACGGGCCGAGCATCACGCTGACCTCGCCCGGGGGGAGGGTGAGCGTGACGTCCCGCCAGATGGTCTGCTTGCCGAAGGACTTGGTCAGGCCCTCGACGACCACCTCGACGCCCATCGCACCTCCCGGTCCCGGCCGACTTCGCCCGACGCCGGACAGGCCGGCGTCATACCGGTGCAACGAGGCCGCCTCGACGTGGTTACTCACCAGTTGGGTTAACCGTGGTCTCGGATGGGTAACGGTGCGCGCCCGCTCACCCCGCCACCCACCCCGCGATCACCGATGGTGGGCCGGCGCGCGCGGAGCGGTCAACATCACGGGCCGCAGACGGCAAGAAGGCGGGCACCCGGTCCGGGTGCCCGCCTTCGCGCGTGGGGTGACGCTAGATCACTTGAGCGAGATCTTCGCGCCGGCCGCCTCGAGCTTCTCCTTGGCGGCGTCGGCGACGTCCTTCGCCACGTTCTCCAGCAGCGGCTTCGGAGCGGACTCGACCAGCTCCTTGGCCTCCTTCAGGCCCAGGCCCGAGACGACCTCGCGGACGACCTTGATGACCTGGATCTTCTTGTCGCCGGCGCCCTCGAGGACGACGGTGAACTCGTCCTTCTCGTCCTCGACGGGGGCAGCGGCGCCGGCCGGGCCGGCAGCGGCGGCCACGGCGACCGGAGCGGCGGCGGTGACCTCGAAGGTCTCCTCGAAGTCCTTCACGAACTTCGACAGCTCCAGGAGGGTCATCTCCTTGAACGCGTCGAGCAGCTCTTCGGTGCTGAGCTTCGCCATGATGGCGGTCCTTTCTCTTTCAACGCCCGAACTGCGGCCGGGACGCGGAGTTTCTGGGTGTGATCAGCTTTCGGCGGGAGCGTCGGCCTCGGCGGCGGCGGGCGCCTCCGCGGCCTTCTTCTCCTGCAGGGCAGCGGCCAGGCGGGCGACCTGGGAAGCCGGGGCGTTGAACAGACCCGCGGCCTTGGCCAGGTTGCCCTTCATCGCGCCCGCCAGCTTGGCGAGCAGCACCTCACGGCTGTCGAGGTCCGCGATGGCGGTGACCTCTTCGACCGAGAGCGGGCGGCCTTCCATGTAGCCGCCCTTGATGACCAGGGCCTTGTTGTCCTTCGCGAAGTCACGCAGCGCCTTGGCCGCCTCGACCGGCTCGCCTTCGACGAAGGCGATGGCGGTCGGACCGACGAGCAGGGCCTCCAGGCCCTCGACGCCCGCGTCCTCGGCGGCACGCTTGACCAGCGTGTTCTTCGCGACGGTGTAGGTGGTGCCCGCGCCGAGAGCGCGACGCAGCGTGGTGAGCTGCGCCATGGAGAGGCCGCGGTACTCGGTCACGACAGCGGCCGAGCTCCCACGGAACTTGTCCGTGAGCTCGGCGACGGCCGAAACCTTGCTGGGCTTCGCCATGATCGCCTCCTCTCTGGGCTTAGGGACGCGCCGGTCGAGCCGAGAGGGTCGGGCAAAGCAAAAACGCCCCGGCGCAGCAGCACGGGGCGTGACGGGCGCGCGAACGCGCCTCGAGTCTTCCTCGTTCTCCTGCGCGGGCCGCCCGCTTCGCGGGACCTTCGTCCCCCGTCACGAGGACAGGGATGACCAGCGGTCTTTGGTGAACCGTCGTCAACGGTAGCAGGGCACTACCGCCGACCCCAAATTCGGCATGATGTGACGCGTGACCGAAGAGCCCCCCCGGCACCCGCCGCCGCCGGACATCGACCCGGAACAGCTCCGGCAGTTCCAGGAGTTCCAGCGGTTCCAGGAGTTCCAGCGCTTCCAGCGGGCCCAGGGCCTCGACCCGCAACCGGCCCTGCCCCCCGGCGGCACGCCGCCACCGCGCCTCCCGCCGTCCACCCCACCGCCCGCGCGCCCCCCGCGCAAACCGCTGTGGCGGATCCTGCTGGGCAGCAAACTCTTCCGCCGCCTGGTCTACCTGGTGGTCGCCCTGCTCGTCGCGTCCTACTTCTACGAGCAGTACTTCGGCGGCGAGGAGCCCGGCAGCGTGGCGGTCGACAGCGGCGGCGACAAGGGCAACATCATCGCGCCGACAACGCCATATGGCCTGCAGGGCACCGTGGCGCTGTTCTACAAGCACGTCATGGCGGACGACGACGGCCGCGCCTGTGTGCTGTTCTCCGAAGAGGCCGCGAAGAAGGCGTTCGCCGAGGCGTTCGGCCAGCCCGATTGCGCCTCGGCCGTCCACGCGCTCCACGCGCAGGTCACGAGGGAGGCCGACTACCGCCAGATCGGGTTCCCCTCAGACATGAGCGGCACCCCGACCACCGACCGCGTGGAGGTCAGCTCCTGTGCCCTCACCGTGAAGGGCGGACCGCGACTCGGGAAGTTCGTGCTGTCGGTCCAGGTCAACAAGACCTGGGTCATCACCGGCTACGAGGCCGAGAGCTGCCCGTGACGACGCGAAGCGCCCCCCGGCGGGAGGCCGGGGGGCGCTTCGGCGGTGCTTCGGGCGAGGTCAGACCGCGGCCTCGTCGGAGAGCAGGTTCCGGGTCCGGTTCGGGTCGACCGGGATGCCGGGGCCCATCGTCGTGGAGACGGTGACCTTCTTCACGTACCGGCCCTTGGCCGCGGACGGCTTGGCCCGCAGGACCTCGTCCAGCGCGGCGGCGTAGTTCTCGACCAGCTTCTCCGGCTCGAACGAGACCTTGCCGATCACGAGGTGCAGGTTGGCCTGCTTGTCCACGCGGAAGTTGATCTTACCGCCCTTGATGTCCGAGACGGCCTTGGTGACGTCGGGCGTCACGGTGCCGGTCTTCGGGTTCGGCATCAGGCCGCGCGGGCCGAGGATGCGGGCGATGCGACCGACCTTCGCCATCTGGTCGGGCGTGGCGATCGCGGCGTCGAAGTCGAGCCAGCCACCCTGGATGCGCTCGATCAGGTCCTCCGAGCCGACCGCGTCGGCACCGGCGGCCTCGGCCTCGGCGGCCTTGTCACCGGTGGCGAAGACGATCACGCGGGCGGTCTTGCCCGTACCGTGCGGCAGGTTCACGGTGCCGCGGACCATCTGGTCGGCCTTGCGGGGGTCGACGCCGAGCCGGATGGCGACCTCGACGGTCGCGTCCAGCTTGACCTTGGAAGTCTCCTTGGCGAGCTTGGCTGCCTCCAGCGGCGAGTAGAGCCGCTCCCGGTCAACCAGCTCAGCAGCGTTCTTGTACGCCTTGCTGCGCTTCATGCTTCTGTCCTTAAGTGGATCAGTTGTGGTGCGAGCCAGCGCGTGGCTCTCCCACGACTACGAGAGAGAAAAGATCAGCCTTCGACGGTGATGCCCATGGAGCGGGCGGTGCCGGCGATGATCTTCGCCGCCTGGTCGACGTCGTTGGCGTTGAGGTCCACCATCTTGGTCTGCGCGATCTCGCGCACCTGGTCCATGGTCACCTTGGCGACCTTGGTGCGGTGCGGCTCGCCCGAGCCCTTCTCCACACCGGCGGCCTTGAGCAGCAGCTTCGCGGCCGGCGGGGTCTTGAGCTTGAAGTCGAACGAGCGGTCTTCGTACACGGAGATCTCGACCGGCACCACGGTGCCGCGCTGCGACTCGGTCGCGGCGTTGTACTGCTTGCAGAACTCCATGATGTTGACGCCGTGCTGACCCAGCGCGGGGCCGACCGGCGGCGCCGGGTTCGCGGCCCCGGCCTTGATCTGCAGCTTGATGATCGCTGCGAGCTTCTTCTTCTTGGGTGGCATGTCAGTGCTTCCTGTTATTGCGGTGTCCGCGCGCGGCCCTGCCAGCCGCGGCGTGGCTGCCGGCGCCGGTCTTCACCGAAGGGGCGCCGGAGATTGTGTGTCCCGGTCAGATCTTGGAGACCTGGCTGAACGACAGCTCGACCGGGGTCTCGCGACCGAAGATCGACACCAGGACCTTCAGCTTCTGGCCGTCCGCGTTGACCTCGCTGATCGTGGCGGGCAGCGTGGCGAACGGGCCGTCCATGACGGTGACCGACTCGCCGACCTCGAAGTCCACCTCGACGGTCGACTTCGCGGGGACCGCGGCGCTCTTCTTGCCGGCGGCGGGCTTCTGCTCGACCTGGGGCAGCAGGAACTTCAGCACCTCGTCGATGGTCAGCGGCGACGGCTTCGACGTCGCGCCGACGAAGCCCGTGACGCCCGGCGTGTTGCGCACCGCGCTCCACGACGCGTCGTTCAGCTCCATCCGGACCAGGATGTAGCCGGGCAGCACCTTGCGCTGCACCTGCTTGCGCTGGCCGTTCTTGATCTCGGTGACTTCCTCGGTCGGCACCTCGACCTGGAAGATGTAGTCCTCCATGTCGAGGGTCTGGATGCGCGTCTCGAGGTTCGTCTTGACCTTGTTCTCGTAGCCCGCGTACGAGTGCACGACGTACCAGTCGCCGGGGGCGCGGCGCAGTGCCTCGCGCATCTCCTCGGCGGGGTCCGCGGGCTCGGCGTCGATGTCGGCGAGGGCGGCGGGCTCGACGTCCCCGCCGGACTCCACGTCACCACCGGACTCGACGTCGCCGCCGGACTCGTCCTCGACGGCAGCGGACCGCTCGGTGTCCTCCGTCGCCTCCGCCTGCTCGACGTCCTCGACGCCACCGTCGAAGTCCCGCTCGTCGGTCAGGTCGTTCAGCTCCTGGGCGTCAACGCCGCCGTTCTCGGAGGTCACTGTGGGTCTCGCTTCCTCTCATGCATCACATGCTCCGCCGCCACCGGGGGCGGCAGGTGGTCGGCTCAGCCGAACACCCTGAACATGCCCCAGGCGAAGGCCGAATCCAGGCCGAACACCAACGCCACCATGAAGGCCACGAAGACCAACACGACTCCGGTGTAGGTGATCATCTGCTTGCGCGTCGGCCAGATGACCTTCCGCAGCTCGCTGACCACCTCGCGGACGTACCGGACGATCCGGGCGAAGAAGCCGACCCGCTTCTCCGCGTCCGCCCGCGAGCGCGTGGGCCGACCCTTCTTGGTCGCCTCGGCGTCGGAGCCGGCCTCGGCCGCCTTCTTCGCCTCCGCGGCGTCCTTCCGGCCCGCCGGACGGACGGAACCACGGCGCTCGCGCCGCGCTGCGGCGGTAACCGGCCGGGACGCGCCCTCGCGCTCTTCCGGCTGGTCCTGCTCGCGGCCCTCGCTCATGCCGTCCTCCGCTCACCATCGCGCTTCGCGCTTCGACGCAGGGGCGACAGGACTTGAACCTGCAACCTGCGGTTTTGGAGACCGCTGCTCTGCCAGTTGAGCTACACCCCTTTGGGACCGGGCACCGCCGACCCCCTGGCTGGAGGCGTCCCGCACCCTCCTCACGTGGCCCGTGAGGCAGCGACTGGACGTTCCAAGACCGGAAGCATACGGCACCAGGTGCCCCTCCTTCCAACTGGCCCGGTCAGAGGGGGTGCCGGCCGCCTGCCCGGTTGTGCGATCTGCCACGATTGGCGGCATGGGCACGCCTGAGACGACCACCGGGACCAGTACCTCCGAGCACCCGCGGATCTCCCAGCGGATCGGCGGCATCGCCGAGTCCGCCACCCTCGCGGTCGACGCGAAGGCGAAGGCGCTCAAGGCGGCGGGGCGACCGGTGATCGGCTTCGGTGCGGGCGAACCCGACTTCCCGACCCCGGAAGCCATCGTAGCCGCAGCTCAGGCGGCCTGCGCGGACCCGCGCAACCACCGCTACACGCCCGCCGCCGGCCTGCCGGAGCTGCGGGAGGCCGTAGCCGCGAAGACCAAGCGAGACTCGGGCTACGAGGTCACCGCCGCGCAGGTGCTGATCACCAACGGCGGCAAGCAGGCCGTGTACCAGGCGTTCGCGACGGTCGTGGACCCGGGCGACGAGGTGCTGCTGCCCGCGCCGTACTGGACCACCTACCCCGAGGCCATCACGCTGGCGGGCGGCGTCCCGGTGCAGGTCACGGCCGACGAGTCGACCGACTACCTGGTCACGGTGGAGCAACTGGAGGCGGCGCGCACGCCGCGGACCAAGGTGCTGCTGCTGTGCTCGCCGTCCAACCCGACCGGGTCGGTCTACTCGCGCGAGCAGATCACCGCGATCGGCGAGTGGGCGCTGGAGCACGGCCTGTGGGTCATCACGGACGAGATCTACGAGCACCTGGTGTACGACGGCGCCGAGTCGGTGTCGCTGCCGGTGGCCGTGCCCGAGATGGCGGACCGCACGATCGTGCTCAACGGCGTGGCCAAGACCTACGCGATGACCGGCTGGCGGGTCGGGTGGCTGATCGGCCCGACCGACGTGGTCAAGGCCGCCGCCAACCTCCAGTCGCACCTCACCTCGAACGTGGCGAACGTGTCGCAGCGGGCCGCGCTGGAGGCCGTGTCCGGGCCGCTGGACGCGGCGCACGAGATGCGCGAGGCGTTCGACCGGCGCCGGCGGACCATCGTCGACCTGCTCTCGGCGATCCCCGGCGTGGAGTGCCCCACGCCGAAGGGCGCGTTCTACGTGTACCCGTCGGTCAAGGCGTTGATCGGCAAGCGGCTGCGCGGGGTGGAGATCACCGACACGGTGCAGCTCGCGGCGCTGATCCTGGAGCACGCCGAGGTGGCCGTGGTGCCCGGCGAGGCGTTCGGCACCCCCGGATACCTGCGGTTGTCCTACGCGCTGGGCGACGACGACCTGAAGACCGGCGTGACCCGCATGGCCGACCTGCTGGCCGAGGTCGAGTAGCACACACTTTCGACGCTCCGTCACGAAAGGCACCCCGTTCGGGGTGCCTTTCGTCGTAGCGGGACACATCGCCCCTACCACGGGTAGCTGTGATGTGTACCACTATCAGCGGAGGAGCCATGTCCCACCCCCAGCCACCGGCGCGCAACGGCTTCGGCGTGGCCGCCTTCGCGCTCGGACTCCTCGGCCTGGTCTTCAGCGCCTTCCCGGTCGTGGGGGCGATCGCGTGGCCGCTGGTCGTCCTCGGGGTGGCGTTCGGGGTCGTGGGCCTGGTCCAGGCCCGTCGCGGGCAGGACGGCCGGGGGTGGGCCGTCGCGGGGCTCGTGCTGTCCGTCGCCGGCATCGCGGCGTGCGCGCTGTGGGCCGCGGTGTTCGACCGGGCTTCGACCGAGGTGGACGACGCCATGGAGCAGCTGGAGGCGCAGGCCGATCAGCGGTCCGCGGTGGTCTTCGAGGTCACCGGCGACGCGCCGGCGGTCACGGTGGACCACTCCGCGGTCGGCGAGGTCGAGGAGCAGGTGACCACGCTGCCGTGGCGCAAGGAGTTCACCGTCAAGGGCGTGCTGCGCGGCGGCACGCTGGGCGTCACCACCGGTCCCGACGGCGGCACCGCGACGTGCAGGGTGACGGTGGACGGGGTGGAGCGCAAGACGGCGACCGCGACCGGCCCGAACGCCCGCGCCGACTGCTCCGACTTCTGACCCGCCTGCCCGCTCCAGGTAACTCTTTTGGGGGTCTGGTGTAACCGTCGGTAGAACTACACCGATGGTCCATTCAGTCCAGTCGATCTTCACCCGAGGAGCGCAGCCCATGGCGGAGACCGCCCCACCCGAGCGCCCGGTCCGCAAGTGGCTCGTGATCGCGGCCTCGGCGGTGCTGGTGGTGGGCGCGCTCGCGCTCGTGCTGTGGACCACCGCGCCCGAACCGCCGGTCCGGGTCGTCTACCACGTCACCGGCACGGCGAAGCGGGCCACCGTCACCTACTCGACGTTCCTGGACGACGAGACGCGCCGGGAGGAGCTGACGTCGCTGCCCTGGCGGGTGGAGATCGTCACGGTGGGTGAGCCCGAGCACGGCGTGCTCACGGTCACCATCGGGCCGGACGGCGGCGCGGTGGCGTGCGAGGTGGCCGTGGCCGACGTCGAGCGGCGGTCGGCCACGGCCACCGGCGCGCACACGAGCGCGCTGTGCGACTTCTAGGGGCGCAGCCGGACGCGCGCGGACGCGCCGCCGAGCACCGACTTGCCCTCGAACGACGCCGTCACGTTGACCTTGAACGTCCCGTCGTCCAGGGCCTTGGTGACCTTCGCGGTGACCTCCACGAGCGCGCCCTTGTCGTCGTCGGGCACCGGGACGGGCCGGCCGAACCGCACGCCGTACTCCACGACCGCGCCGGGGTCGCCCGTCCAGTCGGTGACGATGCGCGCGGCGAGGCCCATGGTGAGCATCCCGTGCGCGATGACGCCGGGCAGGCCGACCTCGGTGGCGAACCGCTCGTTCCAGTGGATCGGGTTGAAGTCGCCGGACGCGCCCGCGTACCGGACCAGGTCGGCGCGGGTGATGCGCAGCGACAGCGGCGGCAGCTCGTCGCCGACGGAGACCTCCGATGCGCGGATCACGCGCCCTCCCCCCGCACGATGAGCGTGCACCGGCCGGTCGTGACGGGCTCGCCGTCCTCCGTGGTGACCTCGGCCCGCAGCGCCAGCATGTCGTTGCCCATGCGCGTGGTGATGCCGTCCACGTGCAGCGACGTGGTCAGGCGGTCGCCCGCGACGATGGGTCGGTGGTGGACGAACGCCTGGTCGCCGTGCACCACGCGGCTGTAGTCCAGGCCCAGCTCCCGGTCCTCGATCAGGAGGTCGTTCACCTTCATCGACACGATGATCGCGAACGTGGGCGGCGCGATGACGTCGCGGTACCCGGCCGCGCGGGCGGCCTCGGGGTCGCGGTGCAGCGGGCTGGTCTCGCCGAGGGCTTCGGCGAACTCGCGGATCTTCTCGCGGCCGACCTCGTAGGGCGGTGACGGCGGGTAGGAACGTCCGACGTAGGACTGGTCGAGAGGCACGACGAGCAGGTTATAACGCGACGAGGCCCGCCCCCGGACGCGGGGACGGGCCTCGTCGTGAGGTCTGGCTACCGGCTCAGCGGGTTTCCTTGTGGGCGCGGTGCGTCTTGCAGTTCGGGCAGAACTTCTTGATCTCCAGGCGGTCCGGGTCGTTGCGCCGGTTCTTCCTGGTGATGTAGTTCCGGTGCTTGCACTCCTCGCACGCGAGGGTGATCTTGGGGCGTACGTCGGTTGCAGCCACGGTCCTTGCCTTTCTAGAGCTCGTGTGCCCCGGCCCGGCAGGGCGACCGCGGCGGGCTTACCACCACGGCGGGGATCCAGCGGAACCAACGGTACCCACCGGTCGGAACATTCCCACCCACGCCCTGTATCCACCGGCACCTGACCCATCAAGGTCAACCACCGGGGGGTCCAGGGGGGCTTCGCCCCCCTGGGCGGGGTCCGGGGGCTGCGCCCCCGGTGTGATGCGGAGCGAGAGGGCCTGCGCACTCCGCAGGCACACCTCACCCACTCGCGTAGCGGTGGCCGGACTTGAACCGGCGACACAGCGATTATGAGCCGCTTGCTCTACCAACTGAGCTACACCGCTGAGACAACGCAGCCGCGATGCACGAGCACCGCGGCCAGTTGTTGAGCCCCTTTACGGAATCGAACCGTAGACCTTCTCCTTACCATGGAGACGCTCTGCCGACTGAGCTAAAGGGGCTTGCTGTTGCTCTTGCAGCGAGGAGAACTCTACAACAGGGCCGCCTCGGGATGGAAATCGGGGGTGCCCTTCAGTGCACCAAGGTGAGCACCGTCTCATCCCGGGCTCCCCTCACCTGCACCGTTCGGGCCCGCAGCCACGCCTCGAAGCGGTCCTCGGACAGCGGCCGGGAGATCAGGTAGCCCTGCGCCACGTCGCAGCCCATGCCGACGAGCTGGTCGCGGGCGGCGTCGTCCTCGACGCCCTCGGCGACCACGGTGAGCCCCAGCGAGTGGCCCAGCTCGACGATCGAGCGGACCACGGCCATGTCGCCGAGGTCGGTGCCCATGCCGAGGACGAAGCTCTTGTCGATCTTCACCTCGTCCACCGGGAGCTGCCGCAGGTAGGCCAGCGACGAGTAGCCGGTGCCGAAGTCGTCCACGGCGAGCACGACGCCCATCTGGTGCAGCCGCCGCAGCACGGGTAGCGCGCGTTCCGGGTCGGCCATCACACCGGACTCGGTCAGCTCGAAAGTCAGCAGCTCGGGCGGCACCTCGTGGCGCTTCAGCGCCGCCGCCACCCGGTCCGGGAACTCCTCGTCGGCCAGCGTGCGCACGGACAGGTTGACCGCGATCGACATCCGCAGCCCGCGGTCGATCCAGAGGCGCACCCGCGCCAGCGCGGTGTCCATGACGAAGTCGGTGAGCACGTCGACGAGCCCGGTCGCCTCGACGGCGGGCACGAACTCGTCCGGGTCCACGCGGCCGAACTCGGGGTGCTTCCAGCGCACCAGCGCCTCCGCGCCGACCACCTGGCGGCTCGGCAGGGCGACCTTCGGCTGGTAGTGCACGGAGATCTGGCCGTTCTCCAGGGCGGACCGGAACTGGGTGACGAGCTGGAACCGGCGCAGGAAGATCTGGCCCATGCTGGGCGCGTACTGGCGCAGCGGCTCGTTGTCGCTGGTGGCCCGGACCGCCACGTCGGCGCGTTGCAGCAGCGCGTCCGGGTCGGGGTCCTCGACGTCGCAGTCGGCGGTGGTGACCCAGCCGACGACCGCGCCCGCCTCCACGGTGAGCCGGTCGACCGGGTAGGGCACGGACAGGGCGGCGCGCAGCCGTTCGGCGATCTCCTGGATCTGCTCGGCCTGCCGGTCCAGCAGCAGCGCGGCGAACGCGCCGCCCTCCAGCCGGGCCAGCGGCACCTCGGGCCCCAGCTCGTCGCGCAGCCGGCGGCCGGCGGCCACGACCATCCGGTTGCCCCACGCCTGGCCGAGCGCGTCGGAGACGGTGGACAGCACGTCCAGGTCGATGCGGACCACGACGGCCGTGTCGGCCTCGGCCATCGGCCCGTTCGCGGCCTCGCGGAAGCCCGGCCGGTTGAGCAGGCCGGTCAGCGGGTCGTGGTAGGCGTCGTGGCGCAGCCGGGCGAGCAGGCGGCGGTTGTCCACCGCGGTGGACAGGTGGCTCGCGAGCGTGCGCAGGAGCTGGATGTCGGCCTTGCCGAAGCCGCGCCACCGGCTGAGCCGGTCGTGCACCTCGATCGCGCCGAGGAGCTGGGTCGCCCCGCGCAGCGGCACGACCAGGGCTTCCTGCGCGTCCCGGCGGGTCAGGGCCTCGGCGACCTCCTCGCCCGCCTCCGAGCTGCGGAAGTACCGCACCTGCGCGCCGGGCAGCTGGAGCATGGCGTCGTCGCGCAGCACGCGCGGGTCGTCGCGGCGCATGCCCTGGGGCAGCGGCTCGCCCGCGACCAGCGTGCGCATCGGCGTCTGCGGGTCGGTGCGCAGCCGGAGCACGACGCGGTTGGCGTTGAGCTGTTCGCGGATGCGTTCGGCGATGGCCTGCCAGTCGTCGTCCTCGCCGCAGCCGTCGTCCTCGTCCGGCGCGGAGCCGTGCGGGCCGGTGGCGTGGCGGCCGGAGCGGGCCACGCGCAGCGAGACCTCGCTGAGCGCCTCCAGGTCGCGCTGCTCGCGCAGCAGCCCGGAGTAGGCGAGGTAGATGGCGGTGATGCCGAGGAACACCAGGCCGATGAGCAGGCCGCCCCACGGCGCCTTGTCGGCGATCTCGTAGCCGGCCAGGCCCGCGGAGGTGTTCAGCAGCGCCACCACGAGGGTCTGCGCGACCAGGCGCAGGCTCGGCGCGACCCGCATGCCCTTGCCCATGATCCGCAGCGCGGTCAGGCCGAGCACGCTGGCCAGCAGCGGCACCGCGATGGTGCCGACGAACGCGCCCGCCCAGAACGGGCCGCCCGCGCCGAGGAGCCGGTTGACCAGCTCGGCGACCGCGAAGGCCACCGAGATCTCCATGAACATCAGGCCCGCGTTGTAGACGGCGCGGTCGAGCACGCGGCGGCCGAGCAGCGTGCCGACGCCCGCGACCACGTGCGCGGCGAGCACGATCTCGAACGGCGCGACCAGCAGGCCGAGCACGAGCGGGATCTCGGTGAACGAGATGGTCCAGGCCACCCCGCTGCGCACGTCGACGTTGATGGCCAGTTGCTCGGCGAGCAGGAAGCCGACCACGAGCAGCGGACCGGTCCACAGCAGGCGGACGTCCGGTTCGGTGTCGGGCAGCCACTTGCCGACGAGGTAGGCCGACAGCGCACCCGCGACGAGGAGCAGGACCGCGAACACGCTGAAGGCGCGGTTCGTGGACCGGGTCGGCGCGCTGGGCGCCGTGGCCGACGCGTGGTCGGACATCGAGCCTCCTCGTCGGCCGTCGTCGCGGTGGGCCGGGTCGCGGCCTACGGGCTCCGGGCGTGACTGAGGGGTCCCGAAGACCGACCAGGACCCCTCCAAGGCTGCCAATGTACCCCGGTCGGGGGACGAAATGGCAGGTCGTGTAGCGGAATGCCACCGGAAGTCGCCGGGTGACTCACACGATCAGTCGGCCCTGGATCACCGTCACGGCCTGTCCGGCGAGCCGTACGCGATCTTGGTCGAGGGTGGCCCGGACCAGCCCGCCGCGGGCCGACGCCTGCTCGGCCAGCAGGTTCGGGCGGCCGAGCCGGGGCGCCCACCAGGAGGCGAGCGTGCAGTGCGCGGAACCGGTTACGGGATCCTCCGGGACTCCGTAGGACGGGTAGAAGCACCGGCTCACCACGTCCAGGCCGGGCCGGTCGCCCGGTGCGGTGACGATCACGCCGCGGCCGGGCACCTCGGCCAGCGCGGCGAAGTCCGGGCGCAGGTCGCGGACCTCGTCGGCCGAGTCCGCCTCCACGAGGACGTCGGACACGGCCTGGGCCACCGCGCGCACCGTCACCCCGGGCAGGCCCGCGCGCAGCGGCGTGGTGACCTCGATCGGCTCCGCCGGGTCGGCCGGGAAGTCCATCTCCACCCAGCCGTCGTCGGCCGTGCAGGTGAGCACGCCGCTGCGGGTGGTGAAGGCGCGGTCGCCGCCGAGCACGTGCGCGGTGGCCAGGGTGGCGTGGCCGCACAGGTCCACCTCGGCGACCGGGGTGAACCAGCGCAGGGGCAGCGGGCCGTCCTCGTGATCGACCCGCACGAACGCGGTCTCGGCGTGCTTCATCTCCGCGGCGACGGACTGCATCCAGCGCTCGTCCGCCGGGCCGTCCAGCAGCACGACGCCCGCCGGGTTGCCCGCGAAGGCGCGGTCGGTGAAGGCGTCGACCACGTAGATCTCCACGGTGGGCAATGTACGTCCGGAACCGGTTAGCTGACAGGTGTGGACCCGCTGCTCCCCGACATCGCGCCCGTTGACGACCCGTACTCGTTCGCCGAGGTACCCGAGGACAGCCTGGACGCCACCTGGGGCGCGTTGCGCACGCACTCGTTGCGCTGGCACCCGGGGGCGGACCTGGGGCGGCTGCTGCGGGAGTGGCCGCTGAGCGGCGCGGGCGACCACGACACGGCTGCGCTGGTAACCGTGCCGAGCCGGGCCGTCGAGGCCGCGGGCGTGCTGGCGGCGCACGGCTTCGCGCCGCTGCTGGTGACCGCGGCCCGGCTGCCCGGACGCGGGCGCGACGGCGGCGCGGGGGTGGCGATCCGGCCGTTGACGCCGGCGGACCTCGACGTGGCGGTGGCGCTGAACCTGGAGACGGTGCGGTTCGACAGCCGGTTCGGGATGGTCAACGCCCGCCCGTCCAGCCGCGAGCGGCTGCGCGAGCACATCGCCGGGCTGCTGGGGCGGCCGGAGCCGTGCGGGTGGCTGGCGGTGCGCGACGGCGAGGTCGTCGGGTTCCTGTACTACGACCTGCCGGGGCACTCGGACTGGATCGCCGGGCGGACGTCGGTGCGGCCGGTGGCGTACCTCGGGCAGCTGGGCGTGCGGGAGGACGTGCGGGGCGGTGGCGTCGGCGCGGCCCTGGCCGACCACGCGCACCGGCGGCTGGACGAGGCGGGCGTCGGCGTGACGCTGCTGCACCACGCCCTGCCGAACCCGCTGTCGACCCCGTTCTGGTACTCGCACGGCTACCGCCCGCTGTGGACGACCTGGCAACGCCGCCCCGCCCGCTGACGCTCCGCCCCCTCTGACGCCCGCCCGCTGAGCCTCGACCGGGGCGCTCGACCGGGTGGAGTAGCCGAACGGCTACCGCCGGCCGGGTGAACTTGCCCCGGCGGGGTACTCCACGGACAGGTCCAGACCTCCTACACGACAAGGAAGCGGGTCATGAGAAGGACGGGCGAGGGGGTCGCCATGAGCGTTGCGAGGGAGCTGTCCGGGCGGGCGAAGGCCATGCTGCGCGCCGTCGCCGCCGGCCGGGCCGAGCTGTCGGGGGGCCGTGAGCCGGACCTGTACGTGGACGGGTTGCCGTGCTGCGACCAGATGGTCACGCACGACCTGGTGCACGCGGGTCTGCTGCGGGCGCGACGCGTGGTGGGTCTGGACGAGCGCACGGACGCGGAACTGACCGAAGCCGGGCGCGCCGCGATCGCTTAACCCTCGAACAAGCGTTCGATATGGGTTATGCTGCACTCGAGGCCGGCACGCAAGCGAGAGGAAGCGCTTGCGCGCCGGCCTCACCCGTGCCGAGCCCACACCTCACGCCCTCCGCCCACGCTCGACGGGGCTGCGAGGGGGCGCGCCTGCGGACGACAAAAAGCGAGGATCCCTGCTCGCGCATTCCGCAAGCAGGGATCCTCGCTGTTGTGGCGGGTAGAGGATTCGAACCTCTGTAGCTTTCGCGACGGATTTACAGACTCCCACGAGGGCTGCACTTGACCAGCGCTTACTATCCTCGGCACCGCCACTTCGGTACACACTCGGCACGGAGGTATGCCGGAGCCTTCCCCGGGCGCTTGTCCGCAGCGTCAGGCGAGGCGCAGCCTGGCATGGGCTGTTCAGCCTGCAGCTGGAGATGTGAGCCACTCGCGAGTCCTGGCGACAACCGTGCACCGGGGAGAGCACTGCGTCTTGTTCTGCCCATTCCGATCCTGTCGTACTCGGGCTGGTGGTGTGGGTCTGGTGCACGTCGAAACCGCCTATGGAGCAGGATGGCCGGATGGGGTCTCGAACCTGGTCCGTCAGGGCGCAGGGCTGGGCTGCGTTCGGTGTGCTGTTGGTGCTGGTCGGGACGGTGTGGCCGACCGCGTGGTTGATGAGCAGGACCGGTGACGACGGGGCCGGTATCGCCAACGTGTTGGCCCTGCCGGTGGGCGGGCTCAGTCTCGTGGTCGGGACCGTGTCGCTGTTCGTGGCGTGGCGGTCACGGCCGCGGACCGATGATCCGGCGGTTCTGGTACCCGCGGCGCGGGATCTGCTGCGCGCGGTGGTCAAGGGCGAGGCCGCGACCCTGGCGCGGCTGTTGGGCGACACCGGCCGGGCCCGCCCCGCCGATGTGGGGTTCGTCGCGCCGGAGGCGGCCGAGGTGTGGTGGCGTGCCGACGGCGGCAGCGCCTCGGGAAGCCTGGACGACGTCGCCGCCTACTACCGGTCGCTGGGGCTGGGGCGGTTGGTGGTACTGGGCGAACCAGGTGCGGGCAAGACCGTGCTCGCACTACGGCTGCTGCTGGACCTTGCCACCGACGCCCGCAACACCCTGGACCGCACCCCGACCGCACGTGTGCGGGTGCCGGTGCGGTTGAGTCTGTCCTCCTTCGCACTGCCCGAGCAGCCCTGCACCCCGTCGGTCCTGCACGAGCGGCTCGAAGCCTGGATCGCCGGACACTTGAGTGCGGTCTACGGGGTCGCGCCCGCGCTGGCCCGCGCGTTGGTCGCCAACGGGTGGGTACTGCCCGTCCTGGACGGGCTCGACGAGATCGACCCCGACCACACCCCGCCTCGACGGGCCCGCCGCGTCCTCGACGCGCTCAACCAGCCCACCGGCGACGCCCCCGCTGGCCCGCTGGTGCTCACCTGCCGCAATCCCCGCTACCGCGAACTCACCCACCCCACCCCCGACCCAACCGGCCGGCGCCCGGCCCCAGCGGTCGTGCAGGACGCCACCGCGGTCCTGGTCCAACCCCTCGACACCGACCAGGTCATCGACTGGCTGGCCCACCGCTTCCCTGACCCGCGCGGCCCGCACGGCGTCCACCCCCGCTGGCGACGCGTGCTCACCACCATCCGGCAACATCCCAGGGGCCGCCTGGCCACGTGCCTGTCCTCCCCGCTGCGCCTCTACCTGGCCTGCGCCGTCTACACCGACCCCGACACCAGACCCGCCGAACTCTGCGACCTCGATCCCGACACCCTCGACCGCCACCTGCTCGACCAGCTCGTCCCCGCGCTCACCCGCCACCACGCCCGTCCCGACGGCACCCACTACCACCCCCACGACGTCACCCGCTGGCTGTCCACCCTCGCCCGCCACCTCACCGTCATGTCCCACCGCGGCCACTCCGGCGTCGACCTCCATCTCCACCAACTCTGGGCCACTACCGGCACTCCACCTGGCCGCCGCATCCGACGCCAGGCCACCACGGCCCTCGCCCTTCTCGGCGGACTGCCTCTAGCCGGCGTTATTTCCTTCTACGCAGCCGCCAACGGTCATTACCTCCCCACCAATGAATTTGAGTTGTTCCTTGTATGTGGGCTGGGGTTATGCGCGCTGTTCCTGACCGCTTTCACATACCGTGCAGGCTTGCAGGACACCCCACGCCGACTGGACCTAAACAGGCTGCGCGAGCCCAGCGGACGACGCCACCTCATCCGGCAGCTCGTGGTCGGGCTCGTGGCAGGGTTCGCGTTCGGGCTCGTGGTCGGGATAGCGTTCGGGATCGTGACCATGGTCGCGTTCGGGCTCGCGTTCGGGTTCTTGGACGTGGTCGTGGACAAGCTTATGGACACGCTCATACGCGTGCTCACGATGGGGGTCTCGTTCGGGCTCGCATTCGGGCTTCCGGGCGGGCTCGTCTTCGGGCTCATGATCGGACTCACCGGCATCCAGGACACAGCAGTCCGTCCCAGCCAACCGCTCCGCCAGAACATCGCCAGCGAGTTGGTAAGTGGGCTCGCGGGCGGGCTCACGTTCGGGCTCACGTTCGGGCTCACGTTCGAGCAGAAGGTCGATTTCGCATTCGGGTTCGCATTCGGGTTCGCGATCGGGTTCGCGATCGGACTTGTGATCAGGCCTATAGACGCAGCAAGAGGGGGCTCTGTATTGCCGCGGTACATGTTCGCGGTGCGCGCTCTGCAACGCGTCGGTCACCTACCTCTCCGCCCCGACCGTTTCCTCGACTGGGCCTATGCCGCAGGCTTGGTCCGCCTTTCAGGCACCGCCACCCAGTTCCGCCACCGCGATCTCCAGATCCACTTCACCCCTCACATGTCCTCCGAACCTTCGCCCTGATCTGCCCAATTCAACAGCCCCGAGCCCGAATCTGCTTGCATATCAAATACCAGGCATCTCCGCCCAAGAGCACGGGCGATCGAAGGCCACAAATATCAGCCATTCGTCTGACGAACACCCAACCTCGCCCCGCCCTTCGCTGACTGACTTCTTAGAGTAATAGCGACTGATCCCCAGACTCCCGCATGAACCTTACTGACCAGCGCTTACGGCTCACAGCGTCATCACCTCGGTACGCATCCGGCACAGGCACCGCGGGCGACCCCGGCAACTTCCACACCACGTCGCGAGCGCTCGACAGATCCGTTGGGAAGCCTCGCTGACGCCAGTCCGCCCGTCGCTGTCTTCAGGATCGGTAACTTCGGTAACTTCGGTAACCGAGCCGGTCAGCGCCTTGCCGGAAGGTAACCCATCAAGATCGGGTTACCGATCGAACGGTAACTAGGCGGCGCGCTGCGGACTCCCCAACGCACAGCGGGGCCAAGCCCACCCTCCACCGGTCCGGTTACTTCCCAATCGGTAACCCAGCTATGTCCGGTTACCGATCTGCAAGGCGCTGACCAGCGCGGTTACCGAAATTACCGAAATTACCGAAGTTACCGAGACTGGAGGCGACCGTACGCTAGCTGCCCAAATCCGTCTCGCGTAGGCGTCACCGCTGCACGGCGTTGGAAGGCACACCACCAGCGGCCAAGGTCCGGATCTGCTCCACAGCCACCGAGTAGCACAGGCTGTTGGTGCCCGGAACCGTACGTGCGGAGTGAGGACTGATGATGAGCCCTGGACAGCTCCACAATGGGTGGCCTGCCGGCAGCGGCTCCGGGTCTGTCACGTCTAGAGCAGCGCGCAGTCTGCCATCTCGGAGTTCGACAATCAGAGCGTCCGTTTCTACGATTTGACCACGTGCAGCGTTCACCAACAGCGCACCATCGTTCATTGCAGCCAAAAAGGCTTGATCCACGAGTCCCCGGGTCTCAGCAGTCAGGGGTGCAGTAATGACGACGATATCGTGCCCTGCGATCAGGCCCGGAAGCTCAGAAGCCGCATGAACGCCCTCACGTGCAACACTCGCCACAAGCGTCGATGTCGCGTTAAAGGCCGCGAGACGGTTCGCCACTGCAAGCCCAATATGTCCGGCACCCACGATGAGGACACGTTTGCCATCGAGCGTGTCCGCCTGGAACCTACGGTGCGCCCACTCTCCTGCGTCCTGGAACTTAACCAGGGTTGGCCATTGACGCAGTTGCGCAAGAATGGCGGATAGCACCCATTCAGATACCGGACCAGCGTGGGCACCACGGGAGCTCGACAGGAGCACGTTATTCGGAACGTGCGACGACCACTCGTCTACACCTGCGGACAGCAGTTGCACCATGCGGAGGTTGGACAACTGATCGAGTAGTGGGATCGGGCGGTGACTGCTTCGGTACGGCGGAATCAGGATCTCGGACTTGCGCTGCTGGGCCGTCAGCTCGGAGACGTTCGGGTCGTAGGTGCACACCTCGACGCCGTTCAGGCTGGACAGCTTTTCCACGCCCACTTCGTCGTCAGGCTCGCTGCTGACCAGTACCTGCATCGCTCCTCCAGCAAGGCGTCGGTTCGTTTCGGACAGCGACCTGCCGTCAGCCGTTGCTGGTCACAGCCTTGACCAGCTCCCGCGCTTGATCCTGCAACGGTGCTCCCGAAGCGCTGTTGTCGATGACGGAGTGTTCAACCGGCGGACGGAAGTCAACGTTGATGCCGGAGAGGTAGTCAGTCCAATTGGCAAGCTTGGCTGCGTCCCGTGCCGCTCCACGGTGGCGGATGTAGGTGTGCATGGTGTCCGCATCGCAGTAGACCCACACGATTGACACCTCCGCGCCCATGTCCTTGCAAGTCGCCTCGATCCTGTTCAGCCAGGCGAGGTCTTTGAACTCCTTGATGAACGGCGCTGTCACGATCGCGCTGTTGCCGCATTGGACGTTCTCGACCAACGCGTTGATGAGCGCTTCGTACTCGCGGGGACGGATGCGGGACACGTACTCCGGCGATTCCCGGTCGTGCGGAGAGCACCCGAGAATCTCAAGCGCCGCCTCGACAACTGGACGGGTGAGCGTGTCCTTGTCGAGCATCGGCCACCCGGTTTCGCGCGCCAGCACGCGGCCGAGTTCGGTCTTGCCGCTGCCCGCGTAGCCACCGACCAGCAGCACGCGGGGTGTGTGCACCCGGACGTCGGCGTGCGCGGCCTGGTCCGGCGCGTTGACGACGCGTCCCGCCCGCGGCTTGCTGATGATGACGTTCTCGCTGGCGAGAAGCTTCATGGCTTCGTTGATCGTGAAGACGCTGACGCCCCACTGCTGGGCCAGCTCACGGGTGGATGGCAGTGGTTGCCCGTCACGGAGCAGACCTGCGGCGATCTGGTTCCTGATGTTCCGCGCCACCTGGTGGTGCAAGGACTCACCACGCGAGACGCGTGGTCCCTGGCCAGACATGCCACCTCCGGATCGCTTGACTTAGAACGGCAGCATACCAGCGGCCTAACAGCACTCTGACCAGTGTTTGTGCAGGTTGGCGCGTTTCTGTCCACTTTGCTGGACCTAACAGTTGACCTGCTTACCATTCAACTGTTAGCTTCCTTCCTGTCGCCGCTGTGGCGACGAACACACAGGAGGAAGCTCGTGGACCACAACGAGTTCAGCCCGGACGGGCTGACGGAAGACGCGATCGACGTGCTCATCAGGGACGTCGCGGACGAGCTGGCCGACGAGTCGGCGGAGCTGGCCGCAGCCATGTTGGCGCTCGTGGACGGCCCGACGCACCAGCGCACGATGCGGCGGGCCGCGGAACGCAAGCTCGACGGCATCGTGCGGGTGCTCCGCGTGCACGGCTCGGTTGCGAGCGCGGCCCGGACGGAGGCGGCGTGATGCAGCTCGACACGCTGGCCACCGCCGTGACGTTCGCCTCGACGTTGCCCGCGCTGTTGGTGGCGCACAACGTGGCCGATCACTGGGTGCAAAGCGATGCACAGGCCGCGCAGAAGGGGCAGCGTTCGAATGCGGGTCGGCGGGCCTGCCTTCGACACGTGGTGTCCTACACGCTGGTGACGGCGGGGACAGTCGCGTTGCTGTGGTGGCTGCTGGGTCTGCCGATCACTCCGTTCGGGTTCGTCACGGGTCAGCTCGTGTCCGCCGTGACCCATTACTGGGCTGACCGCCGTCACACCCTAGCCCGGCTCGCCGCTCTGACCGGTCACCGCGAGTTCGTCACGCTCGGCGTGCCGCGTCCCGGCCGCGACGACAACCCCTCGCTCGGCACCGGCGCGTACGCGCTCGACCAGTCCTGGCACTGGTTGTGGCTCGGCGTCGCCGCGCTGATCACGGCGGTGGCGTGATGAGCCGCCGCATCGCGTTCCAGAACACCTCGGACCGGCGGCCGACTCCGGCCAAGAAGACACCGCCGGTCCAGGTCTCCAGCACCCAGGAAACCAGGCAGGAGAGCACCAGCATGTCCGACAGGGCATCGAAGCACCAGACGACCCCGGACTTCACCGCCGCGCACTTCCCGACGCCAGACCTGGCGTTGCGTGGCACCGCCGATGAGGCGCGGGTACGGGCGTTCGCCCACGAGCAGGCCCGTGCCGCGCGAACGATGCTGCCGCGAGTGGCCGCCGCCCTGGCGCTGCCTTCCACCGCGCACCGGGTCCGGATGCTGACCCTGGCCTACGACGCGGTGGTGCGGTGGCGACGCGCGTTGGCCGCCACCGCCGGCGATGCCCGTTACGACGCCGCCGGTCGTCCGGGAGCGGATCGGTTCGCGGTGACGTTGGAGCAGGGCGGCCCGAACCACGACCGCATCGGCGAGGTGGGCCGGATGCGTGCCGGTGCCCGCTGGGACGCCGGCACCGGTCGGTGGGTCGGTGGCACCGACACGCCGGCCAGTCGAATCCTGGCCGTCTACGGCCGGGCCGCGTTGGCGCGGTTCGCGGTCGAGGCTCCCGACTCGGACGTACTGCGCAACCCGGTGGCGCTGCCGGTGACCGGCCGGCGGATGTGGGGCAACAGGCTGTTGCGCGGCGAGGCCGCCCGCCACGCCGCCACGCGCCACGCCGCGCGTCTGCTGGCCCGACGTGGCACGACTCAGGTCGAGACCACCGGTGACCTGCTCTACGTCGTCACCGCCGACAGCGAGCAGCGCCGCCGGGCGCTGCACGAGGCCATGCTCGTGCTCGCCACGGCACAGCCCGGAGACTGGTCGGCATGGTGGTCGGCCGCCTACCTGCTCTACCAGGCCCCACAGTTCAAGAAGGGCAGCGACGCCACCAACCGCGTGTTCCTCGCCGCCGCCGGTGCCGCTCTGCTGGGTGAGGCCCCGGTCATCCCCCACGACCTCGACCTGCGGTGCATGGTGCTCGGGCAAAACGCGATCACGGCCACGCCGCTGCTGTGCGGGCAGGTGACGGCATGACCACCGTGCCCGTTCCCGTCCTGCTGCTGGCCGTCGCGCTGGCGCTGGTCGCGGTGGTTCTGCTGTGGAAGCTGCTCCTCACCGCCGGCCTCATCGGCTTGGCGCAGTGGGCCGTGATCACCCAGACCGACAACACGACGGCCGTCATGGTCGCGGTCGGTGTGCCCGCCGTCGTGCTGGCGGTTCTGCTGCGCCGCACCATCCGTGGGCACCGTGACCGCTCGTTCTCCCGTTCCCCGCTGTACCTGCGCCGTCAGGAGGCGACTCGATGAGCACGTGGGCCGAGAACCGACGCGCGGACAAGATCGTGGCTGCGGAGCAGCGTCGCGCGGACCAGGCGTTGTTGTTCGAGCAGCGTCGCGCCGATCAAGAGGCCGCGGCCAAGCTGGCGGAGGCCCGGAAGAACGCCGCCCGTGCCCGCCGCGCCGCGCTGTGGACGGCGTTGAACGGGTGGTTGCGCGCCCACACCCTCGACCTGCTGTTCGTGCCGGTGATCGTGGTTCCGGCGGTGTTGGCGTGGACCGCGATGGCCGAGTACGGCCGCGAGGTGTTCGGGCCGGTCGGGACGCTGTTGCCGCTGTTCTCCGAGGGGGCGATGTGGACGTTCGCGTTCGCGGTGCCGATGGCGCAGCGGGCGGGCCGTTCGACCGGGTGGCTGCACGTGGGCACGTGGGTGTTCGCCGCGGTCGCCGCGATCCTCAACTACACCCACGCACCGAACGTCATGCACGGGATCGTCATGGCGTTGGTGTCGGTCGGTGGCGTCGTCGTCCACCAGCTCGTCACCGCCTCCCCCGCCCGCAAGCGCCGTACCCGCGCCGAGCGTGACGCCCAGCGGCTCGACCGGCAGGCCGCTCGTCGGGTGCTGGCGGTGCGTCGCGCCGCGCTGGACCAGGCGGTGGCGAAGCTGTCCGAAGACGGTACGGCCACGCTCGTGCACCAGCCCGGACTGGTCGCGTACCGGCGTCGGTGGGGACGTGCCCGGTTGGTGCCGACCACCGTTCCCGGTCTTCCCGTCACCGACTCCGACGACGACTGGACGGCGGAGGTCAGCGAGTACCTGAACGCTCTCCCCGCACCACGTCCGAGCACCGACCGGAGCGCCCGGAAGGGGGCGGGTAGTGCGGAAACGCTCCCGGTGGAGATCACGGACAAGGTGACGACCTACGCGGCGAAGGTTCGCGCCGCGATCGACGCCGGGGAGCTTCCGACCCGCCCCTCGCAGACCCAGGTGCGCAAGTTCCTCCGCATCCGCGGCGCGGTCGCGGTCGAGGTGCACCGCGTGCTGTTCCCGACCGACACCGACCCCGGTGACGACGACCCCCGTCAGGCGGTGACCGCATGAGCACGCCCAACCCGATCGGCGACGACATGGGCAACGTGGTGCCGCTGCGCCGCGCCGAGTCCACCCGCACCATCGCGCCCGGTGCCGACGTGGAACCGGACACGGCGGTGACCGGTGAACTGCTGACGGCCGAGCGTGAAGCCGAGCTGGCGCGCCAGCGGGCCGACGACACCGACGCCCGCACGCGGGCCGAGGTCGCTCGGCAGGTGGCGACAGCGTTCGGGAAGTCGGTCATGCGTGCCGGGTACCGGGTGTACCGCGGGCACGAGCAGTGGCTGACGCACGCGGTGCAGGCCGCGACCTACGCCCACTACCGGGAGCGCATCGCGGCGGCACGGGCGCAGGGCGACGCGGCCGGTATCGCCGAGTGGCAGGACCGGTTGCGACAAGCCAAGGCCGACCGGCGCGACCGGATCACGGGTGCTCCCCGGACGGTGCTGGCGCTGGTGCGCACCGTGCTGCTGGCCGTGATCGTGCTGTTCGCGGTGCTGCTCATGCTGGGTGTGGCCGTGCACCTGTGGGAAGGCGGCTGGACCTGGTCGGAGTGGTGGGGCTTCGTCACCGCCACCGGCGACGTCATCGGCACCGTGGTCATGCTCGGTGTTCAGGCTGCGATCATCGGCGTTCCGGCCGTGTGGCTGCTGGCCGCACATCGCGCCGGAGCATCCGCCACCGATGTGCCCGCTTGGGCCATGTCGCCGACGCAGCGGGAGGAGACGCACCGCGTCGTCACCCCTGGTGGCATCGGCGAAGCCCTGGTGCACCTCGGCATCCCGGCGCTGAACAAGGCCATCAAGGCGGGCTGGACGGTCGAGTTCGCCACCCCGCCGGTACGGGTGAACCAGCGCGGCTACCAGGCCACGTTCTCCCTGCCGCTCGGCGTGACGCCGGACATGATCAGCGACAAGCGGGACGTGCTCGCGCGCAACCTGCACCGCGACCCGATGGAGGTGTGGCCGAACGCGGCGGAGCGCGCCGGGTTCGTGGACCTGTGGGTGGCCGACCCTGGCCTGTCGGCCAAGGCCGCACCGCCGTACCCCCTGCTCAACGCCGGTACCGCCGACGTGTTCACCGGCGTGCCGCTTGGTGTGTCGCAGCGCGGTGACGTGGTTCAGCCTCCGCTGGTCTCGGCGAACGTGGTGTTCGGCGGGATGATGGGGCAGGGCAAGTCCAACGCCGCCCGCGTGCTCATGCTCGGCGCGGCCCTGGACCCGCTGGCCGAACTGTGGGTGTTCGTCTTCGCGGGCAACGGTGACTTCGACGCCTACCAGCCGCGCCTCGCGCGCTACGAGCGCGGCACCGACGCGTCCGTCGTGGACTCGGCGGTGGAGTCGTTGAGGGAGCTGTACGACGAGGTCGGCCGCCGTGAGGCACGGCTTGCCGAGTTGGGCGCGAAGAAGGTCACGCGCGGACTGGCCGAGAAGCACCCGGACCTGCGGCCGATCGTGGCGCTGTTCAGCGAGTGCCACGAGCTGTTCGGCAGCGCCCAGGGCGAGGAAGCCGCGGAACTGGCGGTGCAGACGCTGCGCCGTGCCCGCAAGACCGGCATCATCCTCGGCTTCGACACCCAGTCGTCACGGGCCGACGCCATCCCGCCGAAGATCGTGGAGTTGGTGCAGCTCAACGCCTGCTTCGCGGTCAAGTCGTGGCGCAGCAACGACGGGTTCCTCGGTGACGGCTCGTTCCAGGCCGGTATCCGGGCGACCGAGCTGCGTCCGGGCAAGGACCGGGGGACATCGATCCTCACCGGCGCGACCGCCGAGCGGTTCGAGGTGCTGAAGTGGTTCTTCATCCAGGTCAACGACGACACCGGGTGGGACGCCGCGACGGACGTCATCGAGCGCGCCATGGCCAAGGTCCACCCGGCGGTGGTGGTCGGCACGCCGGAGCGTGCCGCGCCACCGGCGGCTCGTGACCTGCTGGAGGACGTGTCCGAGGTGCTGGGCCACGACACCGTGCCCGCCGCCGACGTGCCCGCGCTGCTGGCCAAGCTCGCACCCGATTGGGCTCCGTACCGCAAGCTCACGGGCAAGCAACTGCGCGAGCTGCTGGCCGACCAGGGCGTCAAGGTGCCCTCGACCGGCAACCGCTACCCCGTCGATCCGGTCACGGTGCGTGAAGCGCTGGCGAAGCGCTCCACCCGCGACCTGGACGACGAGGACTAGCCGCCACCGCCACCGGGTTAGGTCTCGCGGACCTCTCCGGAGGTCTCCGGAGCGGCCCTGAACAGGACGTCTCCAGCGAGACCTAACCCGGCTAACCGGCTAACTAACTCCAGCTCAACCCCATGATCACGCCGCCAGTCAGCACGAGTTACGAACCTAACTCGATCCCGGCGAGCTAACTCAACCCCACACCGCTCCGCGCGACCGACGCGACACCGGGCTCTTGGTGCTCGTGCCGGCCCCGCGCACCCACACATCGTCACACACAGTCACTGAAGGGTCATTATGAGCACCCAGGCCCGACGCCCGTTCTGCGACCCGGACGCCGTCCGCCCGTGGAACCGTGCACCGAGGTTCGACCTCGACGCCGTTCGCCAGTGGGTCGAACCGCTGTTGCGCCGCGCCTACGCCGCCGCGCCGCGCCGTCCGCTCACCGGCCCGCACAGCCTCATCCCGCTGGCCGGTAGCCCGGAGTGGATCGCGCTGGCCGACTCCGACCCGCGCAAGCCCGCCGCCCTGGTGCTGGTCGCCTTGGCGCGGCTGGAGGAGTCCACGGCGCACGCCATCGCACAGCGCGTGGCCGCCGACTGGGCCGACGCCCAGGTTGGCCACCGCGAGCGTGCACGAGCGGTCGCCACCGCGCCGGACCAACTCCCGCACATCGTCGGGCACCAGCCGTTCTGCCTGTCCGCCAAGCGCAAGCTCGTCAGCGACCTCCCGTGCGGCCACACCGGGTGCACCGCGCTCGTGCGGTTCGTCCACCCGCTGGCCGACGAGTTGGCCGCGCGCCTGCCGGACACGTCGTGGGTGCGCTGCGCCCGTCACGACGGCACCACGCGGCTGGCGGTGGCCGCGTGAACGGCAACGCTCCGCACTTCGCCAACCCAGGTTCGCCGCTCGTCACCTGGGAGACCGTCGAGCACCAGGCCGGGAAGGAACACGGCATGAGCACCGCCGCCGGCACCACGGCGACTGATCACCACGAGGTCGAACGGCCGGGGCTGCGACTGCTGACGCCGGAGACGACGACCGGCACCGCCCGCCAGCTCGACGGCGCGAAGGTGCTGGACGACGTTCGAGACTTCCTGGCCCGCTTCTCGGCGTTCCCCCACGACCACTGCGCCCCGATGCTGGCGCTCTGGTACGCCCACACGTGGGCCGTGGAGCAGTTCTACGTCACGCCGCGGCTCGTCCTGTCGTCCGCTGAACCCGGATCGGGCAAGACCCGCGTGCTGGAGGTCGCCCAGTACCTGGTCAAGTCGCCGGAGATGACGTTCTCGGCGAGTCCGGCCGCGCTGTTCCGCATGGTCAGCAACGCGCCGATCACCATCCTGTTCGATGAGGTAGACGCGATCTTCACCCGGAACGGCAGCGGCAACGAAGACCTCCGGGCGCTCCTGAACGCCGGTTACAAGCGGTCCGCCACGGTCGCCAGGTGCAAGGGCGACGCCAACAACATGGTCGTGGAGCGGTTCGCGGTCTACGCGCCCGCCGCGCTGGCCGGAATCGCCGGCGGGATGCCCGCCACCATCACCACCCGCGCCATCACGATCAACCTGCGTCGCCGACGTCGTGAAGAGCGTGTGGACGCCTTCCGCGAACGCCTGGTGGCCATCGAGTCGGCACCGATCCGTGAAGCGCTCGCCGAGTGGATGGCCAGCGTCGGTGAGCAGGTCGGCACGGCCACGCCGGTCATGCCCGAAGGCGTCACCGACCGACCGGCGGAAATCTGGGAGCCGCTGCTTGCGATCGCCGACGCGGCCGGTGGGCACTGGCCGGAGACCGCGCGAGCAGCGTGCCGGTACTTCGTCGCCGAAGCCACCGCCGTGCCCGTGTCGGACGGCGTCCGGTTGCTCTCCGACCTGCGGACGCTGTTCACCGAGCGGCACACCGACCGGATGACCACGGTCGAAATCCTGTTGGCCCTCCACGAGCTGGATGAGTCGCCCTGGGCCGACTTCCACGGCAAGCCGTTGAACGCCCGCGCGCTGTCGGCCGAGCTGCGTGCCTACGGCGTGCGGACGAAGACGTTCAAGCACAGCGGCACGTCGGCCAAGGGCTACATGGTCAACGGGGAGAACGGGCTGGCCGACGCCTGGTCGCGGTACCTGCCCGCTGCGCACGAGGGGGAGAACTAGCCATGGCTCGACGTGAGTTGCTGACGGTCGCCGAGTTCTGCGCCGAGTTCAAGGTGGCCCGTTCGACCTTCTACGACTGGTTGGCCAAGGGCACCGCGCCGCGCGTGCGGAAGCTTCCGAACGGTCAGTTGCGGCTGGACCGCCGAGACATCGACACGTGGTTCGACGGACAGGAAGTGGCCGCGTGACCGACACGAGCTATGACGTGCGCATTTATGCAATCGACGTCTACAAGGGCAAGCGGAAGACCACGCACTGGGTGCAGTGGTCGGTGGCACGGAAGCGGTTCAAGGAGCCGTTCCGGACGTCAGCGTTGGCGACCAGCTTCCGCTCGGAGCTTCTGAGCGCAGCCAACAAGGGCGAGGCTTTCGACCGGGACAGCGGACTTCCGGTGTCGATGGTGCGCAAGACGAACACCACGTCGTCGTGGTTCGTGTTCGCGTGCTCGTTCGTGGACATGAAGTGGCGGGACTCCTCACCGGGACAGCGCCGGACGATTGCAGACGCCTTGACGCCCATCACGTCTGCGCTGCTCACGGGGACGCGTGGCAGGCCAGACGGGGCTGTGCTCCGCAAGGCAATGCGGGTGGCGTTCAACACCAGCCGCCGCGATGCTCGGCAGCCAGCGGACGTAGCCGCGGCACTGGTGTGGCTCTCGCAGAACACCCGGCCGGTGGCCGACTTGGCGAAACCGGATGTCCTGCGTGCGCTGCTGGCGGATATCGAACGGAAGTTGGACGGCACGCGGGCAGCACCGGACACGATCCGACTGCGCCGGATCACGCTCGGCAGCGCGCTGAACTACGCGGTGGAGAAGGAGCTGCTGAGTGCGAACCCGCTGAAGGAGGTGACGACGAAGAAGCGGAAGAACGTCGCCCACCAAGTCGATCGGCGGTCGGTGGCCAACCCCGTCCAGGCCCGGACGCTGCTCCAGGCCGTGGGTGGCATCGGGCGGACCGGTCACAAGCTCGTGGCGTTCTTCGGGCTCATGTACTTCGCGGCCCTGCGTCCCGAGGAAGCCTCTGTGGTGCGTCGCAGTGACCTAGTCATGCCTCCGAGGGAGTGGGACGACCAGGCAGGCCGCTGGCGAGTCACTCAGTGGGGTGACATCCACCTGGCCAAGGCAGCGCCCGAGATCGGCGCTGAGTGGACCGACAGCGGCCGACGCAGCGAGGAACGAGGGCTGAAGCACCGGGAGGACGGAGAGGGTCGCACGGTGCCGCTCTCGCCCGAACTGGCGGTGCTGCTCTATGAGCACTTCGACCGGTTCGGCACCGCGCCGAATGGGCTGCTGTTCGTCGCCGAGCGCGGTGGCCGGATCGGCAGCTCGACCTACGGTCGGGTGTGGGCGCTGGCGCGTGAGGCAGCGTTCACGCCGGACGTGGTGGCGTCACCACTCGCGAAGCGTCCGTATGACCTCCGTCACGCTTGTGTCTCGACGTGGCTGAATGCGGGTGTGGAGGCACCGCGGGTAGCCGAATGGGCCGGGCACAGCCTCAACGTTCTGATGCGGGTCTATGCGAAGTGCCTCGACGGAGGGGAGGAACGAGCGCGCCAACTAGTCCAGGCCGGACTGGGTGCCGCGTAGACCCCCTGCGAACTTCGGTACGTCCTCGGTACAGACGCCCGTAGAAGGCCGGTCCTGACCGGACACGGCCGGACTGCACGAGAAAGCCCCTGTGACCGGTTCTTGCTGGTCACAGGGGCTTTTGTCCTGCTGTGGCGGGTAGAGGATTCGAACCTCTGTAGCTTTCGCGACGGATTTACAGTCCGCTCCCATTGGCCGCTCGGGCAACCCGCCCCGCCCCCGGCGGTGCCGGGTGCGGTGGAGACAATACATAAGCCCGCGGGGACGTGTGCAACCGGGTTCCCCGGTAGGCTCCCGGGCAGTTCCGGACCCCACCTACGCGGAGGTAGCGAGCACGTGGCAGACCCGTCGTTCGACGTGGTGAGCAAGGTCGACCGCCAGGAGGTCGACAACGCGCTCAACCAGGCCGCCAAGGAGCTGAGCACCCGGTTCGACTTCCGCGGCACGGGCACCCAGGTGTCCTGGGCCGGCGAGGAGGCGATCACCTTCCAGTCCGAGACCGAGGAGCGGTGCCGGGCGGCGATCGACGTCTTCCAGGAGAAGCTGGTCAAGCGCGGCATCTCGATGAAGGCCTTCGAGATCGGCGACCCGACCCCGTCGGGCAAGGTGTTCAAGGTGACCGGCACGATCGTCCAGGGCATCTCGAGCGAGAAGGCCAAGGAGATCGCGAAGAAGGTCCGCGACGAGGGCCCGAAGGGCGTGCAGGCCCAGATCCAGGGCGACCAGCTGCGCATCTCCGGCAAGAAGAAGGACCACCTGCAGGACGTCATCGCGCTGCTGAAGAACTCCGACTTCGGCATCGCGCTGCAGTTCACCAACTACCGGTGACCCCTCGCGCCGTGTGACGACGACCACGTGCCGCCGCTCTGACCGCCGTCCGCCGCGCGACCGGGCCGGGTAGCGTCCCCGCGACGTCCGGCCCCGGGCGCGCCCGGGGCGGGTGGTCGACCCGCCGCACGCGTCGCCGCGTGGCAGGACTTCCGCGAAGCCGTCGACCACCTCCACGCTGCCGACCCACGTGTCCGCAGCGGCGCTCCTGCGGCCGCGGTGGCGACCGGCGATCGTCCACCTCGAAGCCGACCTGGGCACGGTGCGCGCACGGCTGCGCCGGCGTGGCGACCCCGCGACCCCGCGCCACCCTGGAGCAGCGGGTGGCGACGGCCGGGCGTGACGGCAGGTCGGTGACGAACGTCACGATCCGGGCCGACGACGCGGGCCGCACGCCGGCGGAGTTCACGGCCTGGGTGCTCGATCACTACGCGTTGCGGTGATCGCCGGGGCCGTGGTGGAGTCGGTGAGGGGCCGCCGGCGGTAACGGCGGCCAACCGGGGCCCGACATCGTGGGTGGCCCGGTGTCAGGACGAGCCGGTCGCCGTCGGCGCGCGTCGGCGCCCGGTCGGGCGACACCCGAACTACAGCGAAGAGGACCGATGAAGGGCATTGTCCTGGCAGGCGGCGCGGGCACGCGGCTGCACCCGATCACGCACGCGGTGTCGAAGCAGATGCTGCCCGTCTACGACAAGCCGATGATCTACTACCCGATCTCGGTGCTCATGCTGGCCGGCATCCGCGAGATCCTGGTCATCTCCACGCCCGACGACCTGCCGATGTTCCGCCGGCTGCTGGGCGACGGCTCGCAGTTCGGCATCCGCTTCGAGTACGCCGAGCAGCCGCAGCCGAACGGGCTGGCCGAGGCGTTCGTCATCGGCGCGGACTTCATCGGCGACGACCAGGTGGCCCTCATCCTGGGCGACAACATCTTCTACGGCCAGGGCTTCTCCCGCACGCTCCAGTCGGAGGTGCGGGACGTCGACGGCTGCGTCCTGTTCGGCTACCCCGTCCGCGACCCGCAGCGCTACGGCGTCGGCGAGGTCGACCGGGACGGGCGGCTGGTCTCGATCGAGGAGAAGCCGGCCGAGCCGAAGTCGAACACCGCCATCACCGGCCTCTACCTCTACTCCAACGACGTGGTGAAGATCGCGCAGGGGCTGACGCCGTCGGCCCGGGGCGAGCTGGAGATCACCGACGTCAACCTGACCTACCTGCGGCAGGGCCGCGCCAAGCTGGTCGACCTCGGCCGCGGCTTCGCGTGGCTGGACACCGGCACGAACGACGCGATGCTCGAAGCCGGCCAGTTCGTGCAGGTGCTGGAGCACCGCCAGGGCATCCGCTTCGCCTGCCTGGAGGAGATCGCCCTGCGGATGGGGTACATCACCGCCGACCAGTGCCTCGCGCTGGGCCAGGCCATGCCGAACTCGGCCTACGGCGAGTACGTGGTGCGGCTGGCGCGCGAAGCGGGGGCCTGACCGCCGCCGGGCTCAGTGCCGGCGGGCCAGGTCCTCCAGCCGGCGCACCCGGTCGGCGATCGGCGGGTGCGTGGCGAACAGCCTGGCCAGGTTCTCCCCCGCCCGGAACGGGCTCGCGATCAGCAGGTGCGACTGGGCGACCACGGCGGGCTCCGGGGCCAGCGGCGCGGCCCGGGTGCCCGCGTCGATCTTGCGCAGCGCCGAGGCCAGCGCCAGCGGGTCGCCGGTCAGCTCCGCGCCGGACTGGTCGGCCTGGTACTCGCGGGACCGGCTGACGGCCATCCGCACGATGCCCGCCGCGATGGGACCGAGCACCGCGATGAGCAGCATCGCGAACGGGTTGGGCCGGTCCTCGTCGTCGCCGCCGAAGACGCTCGCGAAGACGGCCAGGTTCGCCAGGGCGCTGACCACGCTCGCCAGCGCGCCCGCCACGCACGAGATCAGGATGTCGCGGTGGTAGACGTGCGACAGCTCGTGCCCGAGCACGGCGCGCAGCTCGCGCTCGTCCAGCAGGTCGAGGATGCCGGTCGTGCAGCAGACGGCGGCGTTGCGCGGGTTGCGGCCGGTGGCGAACGCGTTCGGCGCGATGGTGGGGCTGAGGTACAGGCGCGGCATGGGCTGGCGCGCGTTCCGGGCCAGCTCGCGGACGATCCGGTACAGCGCGGGCTGCTCCACCTCGGACACCGGCCGGGCGCGCATGGCGCGCAGCGCGAGCTTGTCCGAGTTGAAGTACGCGTAGCCGTTGACGCCCAGGGCCAGCAGCAGCCCGACGACCAGGGCGGTGCGCCCGAACAGCGAGCTGATCGCCACGATCAACACGCTCATCGCAGCGAGCAGCAACGCGGTCTTCAACGCGTTGTAGTGCTTGTGCACGCTGGGCCTCCGGCTGGTCTACGTCCTCTCCCTCAACGCGCCCGGTCGGCGCGGGGTTCCGGTACCGGGACGTGCCGGGCGTGTGGCGGTGGTCTCCGGGGCGGGTTCGGCGCCGGCGTCCAGCGGCGGCGGTGGCGGCACGTGCGCGACCCAGGTGGCCAGCACGTCGCGTTCCTGGACCAGCTCGGCGACCGCGCCGTCCCCGTCCGGGCCGCCCGTGCCGGGGTAGGAGAAGTCCGGGGCCCAGTGCAGGGCGTCGAACGGGCACGCCTCGACGCAGATGCCGCAGTACAGGCACTGCCCGTAGTCGATGGCGAACCGGTCGAGCACGTTGCGCGCCCGCGGCCGGGCGCGGCCGGGGCCCGCGTCCCCCGGCTGCTCCTCGACCTCGGTGTGCGAGTCGATGTGGATGCACCAGTCGGGGCACTCGCGGGCGCAGATCATGCACACCGTGCAGTTGGCCTCCAGCAGCGCGATGACGCCGCGGGTGCGCGGGGGCAGGTCAGCCACGGTCCTCCTCCGTCCGGTCGGGTTCGCGGCGCGGTCCCCACGACGGGTCCGGCACGCCGGGCGGCGCGGCCCGCCTGCGGCTGGGCGCGGACGTGCCGTCCTCGCCCGGTTCGAGCCGGCCGGGCCACGGGCGCACCACGCGGGAGGCCAGCACGAAGTCCTTGCGCAGCGGGTGGCCGCTGAAGCCGTCGGGGAGCAGCAGGTGGGCCGGCTCGCCGTCGGCGAGGGCGATGCCGAACATCTCCGCGGCCTCGCGCTCGTGCCACGCCGCGCCCGCCCAGAGCGGGGCGACGCTGGGCAGCGCGTCGTCCGGGCCCAGTTCGGTGCGCAGCAGCACGCCGTCCTTGGTGCCGGGGTCCAGCACGTGCAGCAGCACGGCGTGGCGCTGCCCGACCGCGCCGGGCCGGCCGGCGTCCTCGACGCCGAGCCAGTCGAACTGCGTGCAGCCCAGCTCGTCGCGGGCGTGCCGGGCGGCGGCGAGCCAGCCGGGCAGCGGCACGTGCGCGGTCGTCTGGCCGAACGCCGTCTTGACCAGGGCGTCGGGGATGCGGGAGGCCAGGGCCTCGGCGGCGGCGCTCACGACACCAGCCGGTGCAGCGCGGCGAGGCCGTCGAGCAGCGCCTCGGGTCGTGGCGGGCACCCCGGGACGGCGACGTGCACCGGCAGGGCCTGGTCGATGCCCTTGGTGACGCTGTAGGAGTCCCAGTACGGGCCGCCGGTGTTGCTGCACGCGCCGACGGAGATCACATAACGGGGTTCCGGCATCTCCTGGTAGCTCGCGATCACCGCGGGCAGCATGACGTCGGTGACCGTGCCGGAGACGACGAGCACGTGGGCCTCACCCGCCGAGCGCACCGGGTCGACGCCCAGCGCGGCCAGGTGTTCGGGCCGGTGGCCCTCGAGCGCGGCCATGACCTCGACGCCGCAGCAGGCGAGGCCGAGGTCGAGCACGGTGACCCGGTACTTCGTGCCCCAGTCCAGGGTGGAAACCGTCACGGGGGTGAGGTTAATACGTGGGGGCCCGCCGAGCTGCCGCCCGGCGGGCCCCCAACCCCCCAATACCCCCCTGATTGCTCCCACGTGAACACGCACCTGGTTGCGGCAGAAGTCTCTTACGGATCGCGTATACCTGTCCAGGGAAATCCATCAAGATCTTCGGATAATTTCAGCACGAACTGTGGTCAAGTTCAGTACAACTAATCGGTAGAACATCACGCCCCGACCCGAGAGGCCCTGCATGTCGACCTCGGCCCAACTGCGACTGCCCGCGGGCAACCAGCTCAGCAGGCTCCTGCACACCTCGCCCCTGCTGATGGACACCACGTTGGACCAGCTCAGGACCTTGATCGCGGTGCACGAGACGCGGTCGGCGCTGCGCGCGGCGCGGGTGCTCGGGCGGGAGCAGTCCAGCGTGCAGAAGCAGATCGACACGTTGAACCGCAACTTCAAGTCGTTGTGCGGCGAGCCGCTGGTCGTCAAGCAGGGCCGGGGAAAGGACGTGCTGATCACGCCGACCGGCGAGGCGTTGGTTGAATTGGCACGTACCACGTTGACCGAGTGGCTGGATTCGATTCACGAGTGCCGGCGCAGGCTCGGCACCACGCTCACCGTGGGCACGACCCGGTTCATGCTGGACTCGCTGGCCAAGGCGTGGCACCACGTGGCGGACGACTTCCGCAGGCGGGACGTGGAGCTGAAGGTCGTGCACATCCGCACGAAGGACATCTGGACGAGCCTCGAGTCCAAGGAGGTCGACATCGTGTGCGGGAGCGTGGTGACGCACGCGGGTCGCAACAGCGGGTTCGAGGAGTTCGACGTGATCGAGTGGCGGCGGGGCGGGTTGGCGCTGCTCACGAACCTGCCGGAGAGCCGGCTGGGCACGAGCGTCGGCACCGGGGAGTTGCCGAAGCTGCCCCTCGTCGTGCCCGGGGACGGGTTGATCGCGGAATTCCTGCGCGGGTGGTTCGGACCGGACTACCGGAACGAACTGGACATAGCGGCGGAAATCGACGAGATCCAGTACGGCATGTCGCTGCTGAGGTCCGGGCTCGTCGAGGGCTGCATGATCGTCACGTCGGGCCTGGGCGTGGTGGCCGCGAACAACGAGCTGCGGGAGGGGTCCGGGCTGCGGGTGGTCGAGCTGACCAACGACCGCAAGCCGCAGCTGGAGCGCCTGGTCGGGGTCTTCGCCCGCAAGGAGGAGCGGGCGAAGTTCCCGGCCGACCACCCGTTGAACCTGCTGTGGGCGGCGTTCCAGCGCGAGGTGCCGGACTAGCGGCGGGCGGTCACCGCGCCGGGCCCGACGGTCGTTCCTCGCGGCGGCGTTGGGCTTGGCGCACCAGCCACTCCAGACCGGTGAGAGGCTTGCGGACCTCAGGCTTCTGCCGTTCCACGGGCTCCTCCTGCTCCTGTTGCGGTTGGGGCGACGGACGCTGGGCGTCGAGGTCGTTCATGGCGCGCTCCCTACCTTGGTCGACAGCGAGTGCCGTCGATCGGAGCACCGACCGGGGTCCGTCCGCTAGAGCGATCAGCCCTATGGGTGACTGCGATCGGCTCAGCGCCGGTCGGCGGAGGGAGTGCCCGGATAGCGCTCGGCGTACCGGGTGGGCGTCTCGCCGAACATGGCGGTGAAGTCGCGGACGAAGTGCGACTGGTCGGCGTAGCCCAGGTCGGCGGCCAGCGCCGCCCAGTCGATCCGGCCGCCCGCCGCCATCCGCTCGGTGGCCTCGCGCAGGCGGTAGCGGCGGATCACCCACTTCGGGCCGACGCCGACGTGCTCGGCGAACAGCCGCTGCAGGCCCCGGACGCTGCCGCCGACCTCACGCGCCAGCACGTCGACGCGGGTGATCAGGGGGTCGCGGGCGATCCGGTCGACCACCTCCACCGCCTGCCGCGCCCGCGGGTCCGGTTCGGGCAGCCGGCGGCGCAGCGCGTCCTCCACGGCGGCGAGGTCGGCGTGCTCGGGCAGGTCGGCGAAGACGGCGGAGGCGGGCAGCGTCCGGTCGGTGATGGACTGGACCGGGGCGCGCAGGAACGGCCGGAACGCGCCCGGGTGGAAGGCGACGCCGAAGACCCGGCCCTCGCCGTCCAGCTCCTTGACCACGTGCCCGCTGGACACCCCGCTCAGCACGGCCCCGCCCGCGTGGAACGTCAGGTGGACGTTCGGGTAGGGCACGATCAGCTGCCGGTACGGCCGGTCGTAACGCCACTCGACCACCCAGTAGCGGGCGACGTGGGCGGCCAGGTCGGGCGAGGGCGGGTGGAACTCGTGGCGCTGGTGCCGCCGCCACGCCAGCTCCCGCTCGTCCCTGGTCACGTCGCCGAGCGTATGTCGCGTTCGTTCAATACAGCCGCGGCGGGCGGTTCCTACGGTGTCCCGCATGTCCCGTGAGCAGTTGATCGACAAAGCCGTGGCGACCGCGCTGGAGGTCGTCGGGAACATCGGGCCCGACCAGCTCGACGCGCCGACGCCGTGCACCGAGTTCGACGTCCGCAAGCTCGTGAACCACCTGCTGTTCTGGGGTCCGTCCCTGGACGGCGCGGCGCGCAAGGAGACCGTGCCGCCGCCGGCCCCGTCGGAGGCCGACGTCGACCTCACCGCGGGCGACTGGGCCGCCGACCTGGCCGCCGGCCTGCGCGCCCGGTCCGCCGCGTGGGGCGAGCCGTCGGCGTGGACCGGCACGACGTCGCTCGGCGGCCCCGACCCGATGCCCGCCGAGGTCGTCGGCGCGATGGTGCTCGGCGAGGTCGTCGTGCACACCTGGGACCTGGCGCGGGCCACCGGCCAGGCGCCGACGTGGGACGGCGGTCTGCTGGAGTTCGTCCACGCCGACCTGGTGCGGACCGCGCCGACCGCGCGGTCGATGGGGCTGTTCGGGCCGGAGGTGCGGGTGCCGGCGGACGCGCCGCTGATCGACCGGGTGGTGGCGCTGACGGGCCGGACGCCGTAGTCGCGCCGGATGGGTTCGGCCCCGCTCGTCCGGGCGGGGCCGCACCCATCGGGAATGCCGATGACGCCTGTGCCGGTCAGGGCGGTGACGTGCGCGAACATGGGCCCTTTGTCGGGGAGGCACCACCGTTCCGCACGGAATCCATCCCACCTTAGGACGGCACCAGTGTCAGCTTCCGAGACCGCGCACCTGGATCCCGAGACGCCCAACATCGCCCGCATCTACGACTACTACCTGGGCGGCGCGTTCAACCTGCCCGCCGACCGCGAGCGCGCGGACCGCATCAAGTCGGTCCTGCCCGGCATGGAGATGCTCGCCCGCTTCAACCGCGGTTTCCTGCGGCGGGCCGTGGCCTACCTGCTCGACCAGGGCATCACCCAGTTCCTCGACCTGGGCTCCGGCCTGCCCACCGCGGGCAACACGCACGAGGTCGCGCAGGCCCGCGACCCGCGGGCCAAGGTCGTCTACGTCGACTACGAGCCGGTCGCCGTCGCGCTCGGCCGGCGCATCCTGCGCGCCAACCCCGGCGCGGTCATGGTGGAGGCCGACGCGCGCCGCCCCGAGGAGGTCTTCGCCCACCCGCGCGTGCGGGAAGTGCTCGACCTGAGCCGGCCGCTGGGCGTGATGATGACCGGCGTGATGGTGTTCGTGGGCGACCACGAGGACCCGGTCGGCCTGATGAAGTCCTACCGCGACCTGTGCGCGCCGGGCAGTCACATCGCGTTGTCGCAGTTGACCGACGAGTGCGCCGACCCGGAGACCAAGGTGCAGGTCAGGGCCATGGTGGAGGCGTACCGGGGCGTGATCGAGCAGCTCTACGTGCGCGACCGGGCGGGGGTGGAGGCGTTGTTCGAGGGGATGACCCTGGTCGAGCCGGGCGTCACCCTGATGCCCGACTGGCGTCCGCACGCGGACACCGACATCGCCACGGGCAGCCCCGCCCACCGCCTCGGCTACGCCGCCGTGGGCCGGGTGGACTGACCCCGACGCCGGTCGGCACGCGCCGACCGGCGTTCTCCACCTCTTGCCCCACGGGAACAGCGGTCCCGCACGTCTCCCGGCTCGCCGGTGTTGCCGTGGCCGGCGGTGACGGCGGCAGGTGCGCGGTGGGATCTTGGCGCGGGGGCGCGACCGACGCCGTTGAGCGAGTCGGTTGCCTGGGTCATCGCTGGGGGCGGTCAGGGATGAACAGGTCGGTCGTGGAGCATCCGCTCATTTCGTCGTACCTGGAGACTTTGCGGCAGCGCGCGGTGTCGTTGCCGCCGTCGCGGCGGGCGGAGCTGGTGGAGGAGATCGGTTCGTGGATCAGCACGTCTTTGCCCGAGTCGCCGTCGGAGGCCAACATCCGCACCGTGCTGGACCGGTTGGGCACTCCGGAGGAGATCGTGGACACCGCCACTGGTGAGGGCAGTGCCCGCGGCGTGGGTGTCGAGCCGTTGCGCCGGTGGGATCTGGTGGGCTTGTCGCTGCTGTTGTTGGGTGGCGTCGCGGTGCCACCGGTGGGGTACGTGGTCGGATCGGTGATCGTCGGCGCGTCCCGGCGGTGGTCGCCAACGGCGCGGGTGTTGCTGGTGTGGTTGCCGTGCGTGGTGGCGCTGCCGGTGGTGGCCGGGATGGTCCGGGACGGGCAGTGGTACGCGCCGGTCGACCTGGTGGCCGACCCGCGGGGCGCGGTCGGGGACTTCGTCAACCTCGGCCTGCTGGCGCTGCCTTACACGTCCGTGCAGCTGGTGACGCTGGTGGCGATCAGGCTGCTGGCCGGACGTCGCCGGTGACCCGGACGTCGGAAAACTCTGCTCCGAAGTCTCGAAGCTGGCCCACCTGGATTCCGGCGCCGTACTCCTGAAGCAGCAGGTCGTTATGTTCGACCTGCCAGGAGGCGAGACCAGGGAACCACCCCAAAGGGGCGGAATCTGCGAAACCATAGGAGCGCAGCCCTGTTCTTTGATTTGGACCGGAACTTCACTTTTGATCCGGATCGACTCGATCGACAAGTTATCGAAACCCAGTCCGATCACGCGTCCCGCGAGTCGACGCTCTCTAGTGGGCGGGCCAGCGGCTGCGCGAACTGGCGAAGAACCAGGCCAGCTAGGCGGACCTTCACTCGTCTGCTCTCTGTGGGTCTTCGGACCGTGTCCTCACACCCTTGCAGGGCCGCCTCCGGTGCCTTGCATGTCGAGCCCGTGGGCTGCCGGCCGCACGTTGGCGCGGCCGGGTCATCACCGCAGGCGGGTCCGCAATGGCTCAGAGGACACAAACGGTCAGCGGCCCGACAGTGGTCGCCTTGATGACCGAAAGAAACTGTGAACACATCCCAGCGCCAGCAGCGCTCCACGACTATCCAGCTAGCCCGGTTCTGTCAGCTACGATATCGATCGAGGCGGCGCGACCATAAAGGGCCGGACCAGAGAGCTGGCGATTGAAGTCACTCTTCAATTGATCGACGGCCTTGCCGATGACTACAGCTCGCCGGGCTTCGTCAAGACTCTCAGCCTCAGCGACACTGCCCATAATCTTGTCAAAGGTCTGCTGACTCATTCGCCGAGCCAGCTTGATCCCAAGGAGACTTGGGAATACAGACGAGAAGGCTCGCCGCGCCTCTGCCGCACTAGGGGCGAGCGTCAGAAAGTTGAGAAGGTAGTCGGGCCGCATAATGTACCTCGCCCCGCCGTTTTCTTGCACGAACTCACGACTGTAGCGCAAGATCAATGTCTCGCCCGTAAGCCACCACGTCGAATAACCGAATTCCGTCGCTTTTGACGTCTCACCTAGCTGTTTCCGCTTACCGTAGATGGCAAGCGCCATCAGTGCGTCGTTACGAGCAAGCTTCTCGCTCTTACCTACAGTAAGTTTCGCTGCCAGAGTCTCAAGATCGCCTTCATCGACAAGGGATTCGAGACCTTCCTTAGATTCGAACCGAAGACCGAAGGTGTGCTGGAGATACTGCCGTATTTCGCCATACGCCGATGGCTTACGCAGATCGGAGTAGCTGCAGAACTGGTTGACGAACGCCACCCAACTCACTGGCCTGCGACGGCCCAGGGCCTTGTTCAGTCGCGCGTACAGGTATGCCCTCAGCATTATGTGCGGTGCAGACCTCGCCATTTCGAGCGTGAGGTGATCTTCTACTTGCGCGACGTGGTTCCTGTACTCCGAGTCACACACTCGGAAGTGACTGACCAACTCGTCGAGCACCGTTTCCGATAGGACTAGCTTGGCACCCTGTTTTGAGGCCATAAGCAAGGTGTTTCTTGTCATCTGGTCGGCAGGCGCCAAGTAATGTTCGCTCAGCGCACGAACAAGTTGATCAGCACCAACAAAAAGGTTGAAGTCCCCGGCCATCTCCTGAAAGAACTCCAGCAGACGTGGCTCGGTTTTCAGCGTGAAGAGAAGCGCGTACGTTTTCGCAAGCTTCTGCAGGTACCGTCGCTCCACCGGTCGGGAGTCATAGAGCACGCCGCGCAGTAGAGAGAAGGCCGCATCGCCCACTAGCACCCGACGCTTTACGCCTAGGTCGGCCTCAGACAGTGCAATGTTCAGCGAGTCTGTGATTGTCGTATACTCTACTTGGTCATCGGCCTGAAGGAACGCGGCGAATTCAAGTCCTTCATGCTCGAACGCGATCTGCAGTGCACGGAGTGCGGCGTCTACCGCAGCCTTTAGGCCTACTTCACCCAAACCGCTCGCATGATTTACCCGAAGACGGTCGTCAAGACTTGCCCGTACTTCGAGCCTTAAAGCCTCGTCCGCAAGATTTTCTTCTTCAATACGTCGTCGCACTTCATATGGCAAACAGTAGCCGCGCTTTTCGTGAAACTTTACGGCACGTCCGCCTGGGTAGTTCTTTTTCGACATCGCGTCAAGTCGGCCAGCGAGTCGTGGCCCGACAAGTGAATTCACACTAGGAATTTCGCTACTTACTTTCGCAAGAACCTCCGCCGCCGTCAACAAATTGTTCGGGTCGGTACCCTCGAGCGCCCACAAAGCAAGCGCATCAGTTACCGAGTTAACCAGCGATTCGTTGCCGTCGCGGCGCTCGATCTCCTGCGCCAGAAATACATACACCGCAGGCGACTTGACGTGCTTCGAAACAGGAACCAAGCTCGACGCGCCGACCGACTTCAAGAAGTCTGTGTAATGACGCAGGTGTTCATCAAAAGCCCCACGGGTCGAAGGACCGTCGTTCACGTGGGCGACAATATAGTTGCCGTCACGGATTGCAACGTGAACGTCCAGTTCTTCGGAAAGTTCGCGCTCGACCTTGTCGGAGTACTTCACCGTTTGCGACGTGAAATAGACCAAATTCTTCACGTCCCGTCCGAACTCACGAAGACGTGCGACAGTCCGGCGGATTTTTCCGTCAGTGTCAACCTCTACACTACTCTGATAGAACGTTGTAACTCGTCTCGAGTCTTGATAAATCGTGCCGTCTCGCGCGTCCGCCCCGCCGTCCTTGTGCCCACCGAGAGGTACGAAGTCAACGCCAGCCAATGCAGCGTAGAAGACATTCACGAAGCGCTCGAAAGATGTGCCTTCTGATTTATCCAGTGCAATACGAGCTACGTCCGCAGGGATGTGATCCACGCACGTCCTCCCCAGGTGACTAGAAAAAGCGCACCATACGTCTGCAACAGTCAGGAGCAGAAGAGCGTTGCGTAAAATGACTACGAGCGACCACGGAGCGTTACGACGGCGGTCCCATCGCAGGAAGCAACGCTCGCGAGAGGTCGAGGAAGTCTCGGAAACTGCGGGGGAGTCGCGAGTGATCACGGAGGCGGCGCGGAAGTCGGTTACAGCCTCGACGAAGCGGAAAGACTTCACCGGCGCTGCAAGCTTGACTGCTGTCATGCCAGCGGAAGCGGCGGCATCCAGGTCGTGGTGTCGAGGGCGGAGCGGGAGAGGACAGCCTGGGCCATTGAGCCTCGGCGGGCTCGGTTATGTCGTGGACTCGGTAATGGACAGGCAGGCGAAGTGGGCCGCCTCGACGGGGCCGTCCGAGGTTGCGGAAGGTGGAAGTGTATCGCCGTTGAGGTGCGGCGGATGGCAGCTACCTGCTCGTGCTGATCTAGCCTGTGGCTGAGCCTCCCTCGTCTCGGACGGTGGGTCGGTTCGTTTACTCGGGTCGGCTGTGGGAGGAGCGCAACCTCAAGCGGCGGGCACAGGGTGCGGTTCGACCGGTGCCGAATTGCCGGCGCGGGTCGCCATCCTGCGACGGCACCTCGATACGTTCGGCACGACGCCAGACGGCTGGCTGTTCAGGGGGATAAAGTCCGAGGCCCGGTCAGTGCGGCGGTGTACTGCGACGTGTGGAAGAAGGCGCGGGTGCCCGAATCCGAAGCAGGCCCCGGTCACCGCTGGCCCGGCAACCCGTACGACGTTGTCACGCTGCCGTCTCCACCTGGCTCGCCGCAGGGCTGCCGTTGGCGGAGGTCTCGGAGCGAGCAGGGCACACCGTGGATATCCTGCTCAAGGTCTACGCGAAGGTGCTCGACGGCCAGCGCGAACCCTCTAACCGGAAGATCGACGCGCTGTTGAACGGTGATAGATAGGGCGCTCTCGCAGGTAGAGTTGACGACGAAGCCCTCGGCAATGATCTCGCCGAGGGCGTTCATTGTTCCGTGCATATTCCGTGAGCAGTGGCAGGAGGCCACAGTAAGTGGCAGTCACTCACCTACGGCCGTCACGCTCGGTAGGAGCGTTTGCGCTGGTCAGCGTGGCTACCCCACCCTGACCAGCGCAAACCTTAACGACACCACAACGGACGGGATCAGTCCCGAAGTTCCATCGTGCAGCACTTGGGGCCGCCGCCCGACTTGCGCAGCTCCGAGATGTCCACGAACACCGGCTCGAAGCCGTGACGCGCCACTTGGTCCGCCAGCGCCGTGGCCTCGACCGGCAGGATCACGTGACGGCCGTCGCACACCGCGTTCAGGCCCAGGCACGCGGCGTCGTCGGCGGTCGCGACGATGGCGTTCGGGAACAGGCGGCGCAGGACGCGGCGGCTGCCCGGGGAGAAGGCGTCCGGGTAGTAGGCGATCAGGTCGTCCGTGAGGACGAACAGGGCGACGTCCAGGTGGTAGTACCGCGGGTCGGTGAGCTGGAGCGAGATGACCGGGACGCCGAGCACCTCCTGCGCCTCGGCGTGGGCCAGCGGGTCGGTGCGGAAGCCCGTGCCGGCCAGGAGGTACTTGCCCGTCCAGGCGAAGTCGCCCTCGGCCTCGTTGGTCCGCTCCGGCATGACGACGTCGCGGTAGCCGTTGGCGAGGAACCAGCGGCGGAAGTGGTCGGCTTCGGCGGCGCGTTGCGGGGCGCGGAAGCGGGAGCCCAGGACCCGGCCGTCGATCACGGTGCCGGAGTTGGCCGAGAACACCATGTCCGGCAGGCCCGGTTGGGGTTCGATCACGGAGACCTCGTGGCCCAGGCGCTCGTAGGTCTCCTTCAGCGCCGTCCACTGCTCCATCGCGAGCGCGGTGCTGGTCGGGCGCGTGGGGTCCATCCACGGATTGATCGAGTACTCGACCGTGAAGTGCGCCGGCGGGCACATCAGGTACCGGCGGGTGGTCGGCACGCGCACCTGCGTGGCGGGCGTGGGCACCTCGAGCACGATCGGCTCGTCGCCGGGGCCCGCGAAGGAAACCGAGGTCATGGATCGAAATGTAGATTGCGGTCGGACCATCGAACAACGCCGCGATATTGCGTCTTCTGGGGCAGAATGTTGCGTGTGGACACGATCGACCAGCGAATCATTTCACGCCTGATGGCCAACGCCCGCTCCAGCTACGCCGACGTCGGCAAGGAGGTCGGCCTGTCCGCGCCCGCGGTGAAGCGGCGGGTCGACAAGCTGCTGGACACGGGCGTCCTGCGCGGCTTCACGGCCGTCGTGGACCCGGAGCAGCTCGGCTGGGGCACGGAGGCGTTCGTCGAGGTGCACTGCCGCGGCAACGTCGCGCCGCACGACATCCAGCAGCACCTGGAGCCGATGGCCGAGGTCCGGGCCGCCTACACCGTCTCCGGCGCGGCGGACGCGATCGTGCACCTGCGCGCCGCCGACATCCACCACCTCGAAACCGCGCTGGAACGCCTGCGCGCCGTCGAGATCATCGACCGCACCGTCTCGACCGTGGTGCTGTCCCGCCTCTTGGACCGACCGCCGGCACCCTAGAGTCGCGCGCATGGCCGAAGTGCTGCTGGACCGCTCCGACCGCGTGGCGGTCATCACCGTGCACGACCCGAAGCGCCGCAACGCGCTGACGCTCGACCTCTCCGACCAGCTCGTGGCGGCCGTGCGGACGTGCGAGGACGACCCCGAGGTGCACGCCGTCGTCGTCACGGGCGCGCCACCGGCCTTCTGCGCGGGCGCGGACCTGAGCGCGCTCGGCGAGGCCCGCGAGGAGGGCCTGCGCCGCATCTACGCCGGGTTCCTCGCGGTGGCCCGCTGCACGCTGCCCACGATCGCCGCCGTGGGCGGCGCGGCCGTGGGCGCGGGGCTCAACCTCGCCCTGGCCTGCGACGTGCGGCTGGTCACCGCCGACGCCCGGTTCGACGCGCGGTTCCTCCAGCTCGGCATCCACCCCGGCGGCGGGATGACGTGGATGCTCCAGCGCCTCGCCGGCACCCAGACCGCGACCGCCATGACCCTGTTCGGCCGGGTCCTGGACGGCGCCGCGGCGGTGTCCGCCGGGGTGGCCCTGGCGCGCGTCGACGGCGGGCACGACGAGCTGGTCGCCGCCGCGGTGGAGCTGGCGCGCCCTTCGGCCGAAGCGTCGCGCGAGCTGGTCCGCACCATCAAGGCGTCCATGCGCACCACCGCGGCCCTGACCGACCACGCCGAGGCGGTGGACGTCGAGCTGACGCCCCAGGCCGCCTCGATTGCCACGCCCGAGTTCCAGGCCCGGCTGGCGGCCGCGAAGGCACGCATCAGCGGCCGCGGCTGACCTGGACACGGGCCTCAAATAGCTGTAACTTCGAGTAACAGTTACCCGTCAGTATTACTCGATTACTGCCGAGTTCCGCCCTCGCGCACCAGGTGGGACGAACCGTCCCGCACAGTGGTACGGGAGAAACCGGCGGCTGGGCGGGCACGACTACCCTCGCGGAGGGGGATGGGGCACCAGACCCTCCGGCGGTTGTGAGGAAAGGGATCGGCGTAGGACATGACTACCGACGTTGGTAACGGCGCCGCGCCAGGTGGCTCGCCCGAGGACACCGCGGCCGGGCGCAACGGCGCGGTCCGCAAGCTCGACCGCGTGGTGATCCGGTTCGCCGGCGACTCCGGCGACGGCATGCAGCTCACGGGCGACCGGTTCACCTCGGAAGCCGCCGCGTTCGGCAACGACCTCGCCACCCAGCCGAACTTCCCGGCCGAGATCCGCGCGCCCCAGGGCACCCTCCCCGGCGTCTCCAGCTTCCAGCTGCACTTCGCCGACTACGACATCCTCACCCCCGGCGACCGCCCCGACGTGCTCGTGGCGATGAACCCGGCAGCGCTCAAGGCGAACATCGACGACCTGCCCAAGGGCGGGATCCTCATCGTCAACACCGACGAGTTCACCAAGCGCAACCTGGTGAAGGTCGGCTACGCGAGCGACCCGCTGGAGGACGACTCGCTCACCGACACCTACCAGGTGCACAAGGTCGCGATGGCCACGCTGACCATCGGCGCGCTGGAGCACACCGGCCTGGGCAAGAAGGACGCGGAACGGGCGAAGAACATGTTCGCCCTGGGCCTGCTGTCCTGGATGTACCACCGGCCCACCGAGGGCACCGAGCGGTTCCTGCGCGAGAAGTTCGCCAAGAAGCCCGAGATCGCCGAGGCCAACGTGCTGGCGTTCCGGGCGGGCTGGAACTACGGCGAGACCACCGAGTCGTTCGCGGTGACCTACGAGGTCGCGCCCGCCAAGCTCAACCGGGGCACGTACCGCCAGATCACCGGCAACACCGCGCTCGCCTACGGCATCATCGCCGCCGGTCAGCAGTCCGGGCTGCCCGTGGTGCTGGGCACCTACCCGATCACGCCCGCCTCCGACGTGCTGCACGAGCTGTCCAAGCACAAGCAGTTCGACGTCACCACGTTGCAGGCCGAGGACGAGATCGCGGGCATCGGCGCGGCCCTGGGCGCGTCCTACGGCGGCGCGCTCGGCGTGACCTCGACCTCCGGTCCGGGCGTGGCGCTGAAGTCCGAGACCATCGGCCTGGCCGTGATGACCGAGCTGCCGCTGGTCGTCATCGACGTGCAGCGCGGCGGCCCGTCCACCGGCCTGCCGACCAAGACCGAGCAGGCCGACCTGCTCCAGGCGATGTTCGGCCGCAACGGCGAGTCGCCGGTGGCCATCGTCGCGCCGCAGTCGCCCGCGGACTGCTTCGACGCCGCGCTGGAGGCCGCGCGCATCGCGCTGACCTACCGCACGCCGGTGCTGCTGCTGTCCGACGGCGCGATCGCCAACGGCTCCGAGCCGTGGCTGATCCCGGACCTGTCCGAGCTGCCCGACCTGAAGGTGACGTTCGCCACGGAGCCGAACGCGCCGGACGGCTCGTTCTGGCCCTACCTGCGCGACCCGGAGACGCTGGCCCGGCCGTGGGCCGTGCCCGGCACCGCGGGGCTCCAGCACCGCATCGGCGGGCTGGAGAAGGCCGACGGCACCGGCAACATCTCCTACGACCCGGTCAACCACGACACCATGGTGCGGCTGCGGCAGCGCAAGATCGACGGCATCGAGGTGCCCGACGTCGTGGTGGACGACCCGTCCGGGCAGGCGCGGGTCCTGGTCGTCGGCTGGGGCTCGTCCTACGGCCCGATCGGCGCGGCCGCGCGGCGGGTGCGCAAGCTGGGCATGCCGGTCGCGCACGCGCACCTGCGCCACCTCAACCCGTTCCCCAAGAACCTGGGCGACGTCCTCGCCCGGTACGACCGGGTCGTCGTGCCGGAGATGAACCTCGGCCAGCTGGCGCTGCTGCTGCGCGCCAAGTACCTGGTCGACGCGATCAGCTACACGAAGGTGCAGGGCCTGCCGTTCAAGGCCGAGGAGCTTCAGGACGTGCTCGCCGACGTGATCAAGGGAGTGAACGCATGACGGCGACGGAACTGGGTCTGCCGACCGTGGGTGGCCTGGTCGGCGTGCCCACGGCGGACGAGCCGCAGAAGGCCAAGGACTACAAGTCGGACCAGGAGGTCCGCTGGTGCCCCGGCTGCGGCGACTACGTCGTGCTGAACGCCGTGCAGTCCTTCCTGCCCACGCTGGGGCTCAAGCGCGAGAACATCGTGTTCGTCTCCGGGATCGGCTGCTCGTCGCGGTTCCCGTACTACATGAACACCTACGGCATGCACTCGATCCACGGGCGCGCGCCGGCCATCGCGACCGGCCTGGCCGTGGCGCGGCCCGACCTGTCGGTGTGGGTGGTGACCGGTGACGGCGACGCGCTGTCCATCGGCGGCAACCACCTCATCCACACGCTGCGCCGCAACGTGAACCTCAAGATCCTGCTGTTCAACAACCGGATCTACGGCCTGACCAAGGGCCAGTACTCGCCCACCTCCGAGGAGGGCAAGGTCACCAAGTCCACGCCGTTCGGCTCGCTGGACCACCCGTTCAACCCGGTGTCGCTGGCGCTGGGCGCGGAGGCCACGTTCGTGGGCCGCGCGGTCGACTCGGACCGGGCGGGGCTGACCGAGGTGCTGCGGCAGGCCGCCGAGCACCGCGGGTCGGCGCTGGTGGAGATCTACCAGAACTGCCCGATCTTCAACGACGGCGCGTTCGACGTGCTCAAGGACGCCGACGAGGCCGCCCGGCGGATCATCAACGTGGTCGACGGGCAGCCGATCACGTTCGGCAACGGCGAGTACGCCGTGGTCCGGGACGGTTTCGGCCTGGCCGTGGCCAAGACCTCGGACGTCGCGCCGGAGGACGTCGTGGTGCACGACGCGTCGGACCTGAACCTGGCGTTCGCGCTGTCGCGGCTCTCCACGCAGGACCTCCAGCACACCGTCACCGGCGTGTTCCGCAACGTCGCCCGCACCACGTACGACGACGCGGCGCGGGCCCAGGTGGAGCAGGCGAAGGCGGCCAAGCCCGCGGACCTGCGCGCGCTGCTGCACGGCAAGGACACCTGGACCGTCGCCGGCTGAGCCGCCCGACACGACGGAGGACCCCTGTTCCGCCTCCCGGAACAGGGGTCCTCTCGCATCACCGGGTGGTCAGGGCGCCTGGCGGAAGCCCGCCTTCTCCGCGTCGGCGGTGGTGCGGAACCAGACGTCGGCGCGGGTCTCGCGGAAGTTCGCCGAGTCGTTGGTGAAGTAGCGGCGGCCGGTCAGGGTGGCCTTCACCTGGAACTCCGGCGCGGGCGCGAGGCCGTCCGACTTCGGCAGCACCGAGCCGGGGCCGAACGGCGACCGCGGGTTGAAGCCCTCCTGCTGGCCCTGGAAGCGGGTGCTGCCGGGCGAGGGCTGACGGCCGCCGGTGCTCGGGCTGAACCCGACCGGGCGCGGTCGCACGGGGCGCGGTGGCGGCGGGGTGATCGGCTTCGGCGCGGGCGGTGCGGGCGGCGGCGTGCGCTGGGCCGCGGGGCGGGTGGGGCGCTGCGGCAGGCCGGTCGGGTGCATCGGCACGGGGTTGCCGGCCAGCAGCTCGGGCGCGAGCGTCGGCACGAACGGCTGGTCGTTGCCGGCGGACGCCGGGGCCGGGCGGGTCTGCTCGGGCTCCGGCTCCTCGTCCGAGTCCGGCAGCGGCTCGAACAGGCTGCGCGGCCGGGCGGGCTCGCCGGTCTTCGGCTCGGGCGTCGCGGGCTTCGGCTCGGCGGTCCGGGCGGGCAGCGGCCGGTCGGAGGAGGACGGGACGAACGTCGGCTCGAACGCCGGCGGGTCGACCGGCTCGGGCGCGACCTCGGGTTCGGCGACGAGTTCCGCGCCGGCGGGTTCCGGCTCGGGCGCACGCGCCGCCCGCGGCTCGGGCGTCGGCTCGGGCTCGACCTCGGGCCGGGCGTGCGACGGCTCGGTGTCGACCACGGCGCGGATGACGTCGGTCCGAGGCCCCTCCTCGTGGTCCCGGTCGTCACCCGCCGGCTCGTCGCGCGCCTGTTCGTCGCGCGCCTGTTCGTCACGCGCCGGCTCGTCGCGCTCGCTGCGGGACTGCCGGGACTCGCGCTCGCGGGTCAGCTCGTCCAGGAACGCCTCGTCGCTGGCGGTCGGCCGGACGGGCTCGGACAGCTCGCCGTGCGCCGACTCGACGTCGACGGGCGCGAAGTGGCCGGTCAGGTCGTGCTCGGGCCAGACCTGCGCCTCGGGCGCCTCGGACCGCCGCTGCTCGCCGTCCACCTCGGCGATGGCCTCGGCCAGCGCGGTGGCCGGGATGAGCGTGGTCTCGGCGGCGGGGGCCGACGTGCGTTCCGGCTCGTCCTCCTCCTCGTGACCGGCGGTGTCGACGTCCTCGTCGTAGACCTCGCCGACGGGCTCCTCGCGCCACACCTCGCGCGGCTGGAAGACCTCGACCTCCGGCGGGGCGGTCGGCTCGTCGCGGCGGGGCGCGACCTCGGCGACCGGACCGGCCGGCACGGCGGGCATCACGGTGGTCGCCTCGGCGGGCAGCTCCGGCTCGTCCTCGGGCTGCCGGGGCCGCGGGCGCGGCGCGGGCTCCGGCGTCTCGCGGCCGTCCGGCGCGGGACCGGTCTGGCCGGGGGCCAACCGGTCGAACAGGCTGCGCGGCGGCTCGGCGTCGAACTCGGGGAAGTCGTGCTGCTCCTCGAAGTCGGACAGCGGCCGGTGCTCGTCGTCCAGCTCCTCCAGCAGGGAGTCGCGCTGGTCGAGCTTCATGTTCGTGACGTCGTACCGGACGGCCTCGGGTGCGGGCGTCTCGAGCCGGGCGCGCTCGGGGGTGGCGTCGGGCCGCGCGGGCTCGGGGGTCAGCACGTCGTCCGCCAGCGACCGGGACGCCTCGACGTGCCAGTCGTCGAACTCGTCGGATGAGCCGGACCGCGACGTGGCGGAACTGCCGGACGTGCTCGTGGGGCGCGGCGAGGTGAGGAGGCGTTCCTCCAGGTCCTCCAGCTCGCGCTTGGCCGGACGCACCAGGACCAGCCAGGTCAGTGCGACGCCTGCCACGAAGGACAGCAGGCTCCACAGCCACACCTGCCCGAAGAGCGAACTCACGGGAGACCCTCCCACCGCTGCTTGTCACACCCCGACACGCTCCGCTTCCGGACCTTCACCCGGTAGGGGAAGCGGTGCCAAACTACCCTGACCTCCCGGTTCGGCGCGTGCGGCCGGCCGGACCCGTGGCCAGGGTTCGATAGTAGGCCACTTGGAGCAACTGACCAGCCAAAACGGTCGGCGTAGAGTGAGCCGTGTGCCACCGTTGACCAACGCCTCGACTGATTCGACGGGTGTCAACCGCACGAACCGGGGTATCGCTTTCGGCGTCGGCGCTTACTTCATGTGGGGCATCGTGCCCGCCTACTGGCCGTTGCTCCAGCCGGCCGGGTCGGTGGAGATCCTGGCGCACCGGATCGCGTGGTCGCTGGTGGTGATGGCGGTGCTCACCGCCGCGCTGGGCCGCTGGGCGGGCATCCGGGCGCTGTCGCTGCGCGGTTGGCTGATGGTGGCCGCCGCGTCCGTGCTCATCGCGGTCAACTGGGGCGTCTACATCCACGCGGTCAACACCGAGCACGTGGTCGAGGCGGCGCTGGGCTACTTCATCAACCCGCTGGTGAGCGTGCTGCTCGGGGTGCTCGTGCTGCGCGAGCGGTTGCGCGTGCCGCAGTACGCGGCGCTGGCCATCGCGGTGGCGGCCGTCGTCGTGCTGGCCGTCGACTACGGCCGGCTGCCGTGGATCTCGCTGGCGCTGGCGTGCTCGTTCGGTGTGTACGGGTTGTTGAAGAAGGTCGTGCCGCTGGACGCGACGGCCAGCCTGACCGCGGAGAGCGTGGTGCTCGCGCCGGTGGCGGTGGGCTACCTGCTGTGGCTGGGCCCGGCGGGCACGTTCCACTCCGGCGGCTGGGTGCACGCGCTGCTGCTGGCGTCGTCCGGGCTGGTCACGGCCGTGCCGCTGATCCTGTTCGGCGCGGGCGCGCGCCTGGTGCCGCTGACGACGATGGGGATGCTCCAGTACCTCGCGCCCGTGCTGCAGTTCGCGTGGGGCGTGTTCGTGGCGCACGAGCCGATGCCCGCGTCCCGCTGGTTCGGCTTCGCCCTGGTCTGGCTGGCCCTGGCGATCTTCACCGCCGACACCCTCCGCGCCCGCCGCCGCCTCCCCGTCCCCGACCTCCCCTGACCCCCGCGCGAGTCCAACGTCCGCGCGGCGAGAGTCCAACGTTCGGAGCACCTGAACTCAACGCTCACGCACCGACCGTTCGTCGTGAGCGTTGAACTCACGGTGCGCGAACGTTGGACTCTCGCGCTCTCAGCGTTGGACTCTCGCGCTGTGAGCGTTGGACTCTCGGGGGTCAGTGGGAGCGGGTGACGACGTACTCGCTCACGGATTCCAGGGCGTCGCGGGCGGTGCCGGCGGGGAGGACGGAGAGGGTGGCGCGGGCGCGGGCGGCGTAGTCGTCCAGGGTCCGGCGGGCACGCAGGAGGCCCGACGAAGCGCGCAGCAGGGCCAGGGCCTCGTCCACCTCGGCGTCGTCCTCGATGGGACCGGCCAGCAGCGTGGCCAGGCGCGACTCCGGCTCGTCCTGCAGCGCGTACAGCATGGGCAGCGTCTTGACGCCCTCGCGCAGGTCCGTGCCGGGCGTCTTGCCCGACTCCTCCGACGGCGACGCGATGTCGATGACGTCGTCGGAGATCTGGAACGCCGCCCCGATGACCTCGCCGTACGCGCGCAGCGCCTCCACCTGCTCCGGCGTGACGTCGGAGAACATCGCGCCGAACCGGGCCGCCGTGGCGATCAGCGAGCCGGTCTTCTCCGCGATCGTGGTCAGGTAGTGCGCGACCGGGTCCTCGCCGGCCCGCGGACCCATCGTCTCCCGCATCTGGCCCGTCACCAGCTCGGAGAACGTCTGCGCGATGATCCGCGCCGCGCCCGTGCCCAGGTCGGCCACCAGCGCCGACGCGTGCGCGAACAGGTAGTCGCCGGTCAGGATCGCGATGCTGTTGTCCCACTTGGCGTTGGCCGACTCCGCGCCGCGGCGCATGGTGGCCTCGTCCATCACGTCGTCGTGGTACAGCGTGGCGAGGTGGGTCAGCTCCACCACCGCCGCCGCCTTGATCACGCTCTCGCGGTCCCACGTGCCGCCGAACTGGGCGGACAGGATGGTGAACAGCGGGCGGATGCGCTTGCCGCCCGCGGACACCAGGTGCAAGGACGTCTCCATCACCGGGTGGAAGTCGCTCTGCACGACCTTGTGCAACAGCGCTTCCACCTCGGCCAGGCCGTCCTGAACCACCTCCGCGAGCACGGGGTCCGAAAACCGGAACCCCGTCCCCGCCCGCTCGCTACTGGTCACGGCTACAGAGCCTACGTACCACTAGAAGATGAACGTTCCGGCACCCGCCCAATCGAGGGCAAACGACGGGAAGACGCCCAGCACCAGCGTGACCGCCGCGCCGAGCGTGATGGCCACCGTGGTGAACGCGCCGGGCACGCTCACCGTCGGGCCGTCCGCCGCGGGCTCGCTGAAGTACATCAGCACGATCACCCGCAGGTAGAAGAACGCCGCCACCGCGCTCGCCACCAGGGCGACGACCACCAGCGGCACCATCTCGGCCTCCACGGCCGCCGCGAACACCACGAACTTGCCGACGAACCCGCTGGTCAGCGGCAGACCGGCGAGCGCGAGCAGCAGGAACGTGAACACGCCCGCGACCACCGGCGACCGCTTGGCCAACCCGGCCCACTGGGACAGGTGGGTGGCCTCGCCGTCGCCGTTGCGCACCAGGCTGACGATGCCGAACGCGGCGATCGTGGTGAAGCCGTAGGCCATCAGGTAGAACATCGTGCCGGACAGGCCCTGGTCGTTCAGCGAGATCGCGCCGATGAGCAGGAAGCCGGCGTGCGCCACGGACGAGTACGCGATCATCCGCTTCACGTCGGTCTGGGTCAGGCCGAGGACCGCGCCGATCACCATGGACACGATCGCCACGGCCCACAGGACGCCGTTCCACTCCCAGCTCGACCGCTCGAACGCGCCGTAGAGCACGCGCAGGATGCCGCCGAACGCCGCGACCTTCGTGCACGCCGCCATGAACGCCGTCACCGGCGTGGGCGAGCCCTGGTAGACGTCGGGCGTCCACGCGTGGAACGGGCCGACCGACGCCTTGAACAGCAGGCCCACCACGAGCAGGCCGAAGCCCGCGTACAGCAGCGTGTCGGACCGGTCGGTGGCCGTGGTCGCGGTGGCGATGTCGGACAGCTTCACCGAGCCCGCGTAGCCGTACAGCAGGGCCACGCCGTACAGGAAGAACGCCGACGCGAACGCGCCCAGCAGGAAGTACTTCACCGCGGCCTCCTGCGACAGCAGGCGGCGACGGCGGGCCAGGCCGCACATCAGGTACAGCGGCAGGGACAGCACTTCCAGCGCGATGAACATGGTCAGCAGGTCGTTCGCCGCGACGAACGTCATCATCCCGCCCAGCGCGAACAGCGTCAGCGGGAACACCTCGGTCTGCATCTCCTGCCGGCGCAGCTTCTCGCGCACGCCGACCGGCGCGCCCGGCAGGATCGAGGCGTCGGCGACGAACGCCCCGCCCGGCTCGACCGACCGGTCCGCGATGAGCAGCACCGCGCCCAGGCCGAGCAGCAGCAACGTGCCCCACAGGAAGATCACCGGGCGGTCGACCGCGATGGTGCCCGCCAGGGTCAGCTTGCCCTGTTCGAGCGTGCTGTCCGCGGACGCGTGCAGCACCACCCCGGCGCCCGCGGCGGCCAGCGCGAGCAGGGTGAGCACGACCTGCGCGCTCCACCGCTGCCCCTTGGGCAGGAACGCCTCGAACAGCACGCTGAGGCAGGCCGCGCCGAGCACGATCAGCAACGGTGCGACGGCCCCGTAGTCGATCTCCGGGGCTTGCAGCCGCTCCACTTGCGAGAGGAACGTCGTCACGTCACTTGCCTTCCTGCGCGACCGGGTCGGCCACCCCGACCTCGCTGAGCGTCGCCCCGACGGACGGGGTGATCACGTCCAACACCGGCTTCGGGTAGAAGCCGAGCACCAAGATCAGCGCCACCAGCGGCGCGAGCACGGCCAGTTCGCGCTTGTTCAGGTCGGGCACGGCCGCCCGCTCCGGGTCGACCGCCGCGCCCGGACCGCCGACCGCGTCCAGCAGCGCCGTGCCGCGCACGGGGCCCTGGAACACCCGCTGGTACAGCCACAGGACGTACAGCGCGGCCAGGATCATGCCGACGGCGGCGAGCACGGTGTAGACCGGCTCGTTCGGGTAGGAGCCGATGAGCACCAGGAACTCGCTGACGAACGAGTTGGTGCCCGGCAGCGCCAGCGACGACAGACCGGCCACGAAGAACAGGCCGCCCAGCACCGGCGTCAGCTTCGCCATGCCGCCGTAGTCCTCGATCAGGCGCGACCCGCCGCGGGCCATCACCATGCCGACGACCAGGAACAGCATGCCGGTCGAGATGCCGTGGTTCACCATGTAGAGCACCGCGCCCGCGCCCGCCTGCGAGCTGAACGCGAAGATGCCCAGCGCGATGAACCCGAAGTGCGCGATCGAGGTGTAGGCCACGAACCGCTTCATGTCGGACTGGCCCACCGCGAGCAGCGAGCCGTACAGGATGCCGACCACGGCCAGGATCAGCACGAGCGGCGCGAGCTCCTGGCTGGCCGCCGGGAACAGCGGCAGGCAGTAGCGCAGGAAGCCGAACGTGCCGATCTTGTCCAGGATGCCGACCAGCAGCACGCCCGCGCCCACGGGCGCCTCGGCGCCGGCGTCGGGCAGCCAGGTGTGCAGCGGCACCAGCGGCGCCTTGATCGCGAACGCGACGAAGAAGCCGAGGAACAGCCAGATCTGCGTGGACAGCGGCAGGTCGCGGGTGACCGTGACCAGGGTGGCCCAGTCGAACGTGCCGGAGCCGAGCTTGTCCGCGCTCACCACGTACAGGCCGATCACCGAGGCCAGCATGATGAGGCCGCCGAGCAGCGAGTACAGGAAGAACTTCATCGCCGCGTACTGCCGGTTCGGCCCGCCGAAGCGGCCGATCAGGAAGTACATCGGGACCAGCACGGCCTCGAAGAACACGTAGAACAGGAACACGTCGGTGGCGGCGAAGACGCCGACCATGCCGGTCTGCATGACCAGCAGCAGGGAGAAGAACCCGCCCGCGCTGCGGCCCTCGGGCAGCTTGTCCGCCCACGAGCCGCCGATCACGACCGGCACCAGGAACGCGATCAGCGCGATCATCACCAGCGCGATGCCGTCCACGCCGAACGACAGGTGCACGCCGAAGGCGGGGATCCAGTCGGCCGAGCTGGTGAGCTGCAACCGCTCGCCGCCCGGGTCGAACGCCGTCCACGCCAGCACGGCCAGCAGCAGCTCCACCAGCGAGAACGCCAGCGCGACCGTCTTGGCCAACCGGTCGTTGCCCCGCAGGAACGCCACCACCAGGCCGCCGACGAGCGGCAGCAGGAGCAGCGCGATCAGCGTCCAGCTCACGAGAACCTCACCATCAGCAGCGCGCCCAGGACGAAGACCGCACCCAGGAGCATGGAGAGCGCGTACGAGCGCACGAACCCGGTCTGCAGCCTGCGCAGCCGGCCCGAGCTACCGCCCAGCAGCGCCGCCGACCCGTTCACCAGGCCGTCGACGCCCTTGTTGTCCACGAACACCAGCGCGCGGGTGAGCCAGGTGCCCGGCCGCGCGAACAGCGCCTCGTTGAGCGCGTTGCCGTACAGGTCGGCACGCGCGGCGCGGACCGGGAACGACACCCGCGCCGGCCGCTCCACCGGCTGCTCCCCGCGCAGGAAGAGCAGGAAGCCGAGCCCGGCGCCGAGCGCCGACAGGGCCAGCACCAGGACGTTGACCACGCCGTGGCCGAGCACGCCGTGCTGCTCCTGCAGCTCGCCCAGCGACGGGGTGAGCCAGCCGGCCAGGTTGTCGCCGGAGGAGAAGAACCAGCCGGCGCCGACCGAGCCGACCGCCAGCACGATCATCGGGACCGTCATGCTCAGCGGCGACTCGTGCGGGTGGTACTCGCGGCCGTCCGCCGAGCGCAGCTCGGTGTACCGGGGCTTGCCCAGGAACACCAGGACGAACAGGCGGGTCATGTAGAACGCGGTCAGGCCCGCGCCCAGGGCGGCCACGCCGCCGAAGACCCAGCCGCGCCACCCCTCCATGCTGAACGCCGCCGCGATGATGGCGTCCTTGGAGAAGTAGCCGGACAGGAACGGGAAGCCGATGAGGGCCAGGTAGCCGAGCGTCCAGGTGACGAAGGTGATCGGCATCTTCTTCATCAGCCCGCCCATGCGGCGGATGTTGCCCTCGTCGTTCATGCCGTGCATGACCGAACCGGCGCCGAGGAACAGCCCGGCCTTGAAGAAGCCGTGCGTGAGCAGGTGCATGATGCCCAGCGCGTAGCCGATCGGCCCGAGGCCGACGGCCAGGATCATGTAGCCGATCTGGCTGACCGTCGAGTAGGCCAGCACCTTCTTGAAGTCGTCGTAGGCGCAGCCGATGACGCACCCGATCAGCAGCGTGAACCCGCCGATGATCATCACGACCAGGCGGCCGTCGGCCGACAGGTTGTAGAGCGGGTTCGAGCGCGCGATCAGGTAGACGCCCGCGGTGACCATCGTGGCCGCGTGGATCAGGGCGGAGACCGGGGTGGGGCCCGCCATCGCGTCCGGCAACCACGCCTGGAGCGGGAACTGGCCCGACTTGCCGCACGCGCCGAGCAGCAGCAGCAACGTGATGGCCAGCACCTCGGCCGAGGACAGCTCGCCGACGCGGGCGAACACGTCGGCGTACTGGGTGGTGCCCAGCTCCTTGAACATGATGAAGATGGCGATCGCGAGGCCCAGGTCGCCGACCCGGTTCATCAGGAAAGCCTTCTTCGCGGCCGACGCCGCTTCCGGCTTGTACTGGTACCAGCCGATGAGCAGGTAGGACGCGAGACCCACGCCCTCCCAGCCGAAGTACAGCGTCACGAAGCCGTTGCCGAGCACCAGCAGCAGCATCGCGGCGACGAAGAGGTTCAGGTAGGCGAAGAACTTCCGCCGCCCGGCCTCGTGCGCCATGTAGCCGATCGAGTAGATGTGGATCAGCGACCCGACACCGGTGATCAGCAGCACGAACGTCAGCGACAGCGGGTCCAGGCGCAGGCCGAACTCCACGTTCAGCGCCGCGACCGGGATCCAGTCGAACAGGTGCACCTCGGTGGTGCGCGCCTCGGGCGCCAGCGCGACCGTGTCGAAGAACAGCGCGACCCCGTACGCGAACGCGGCGATCACGGTGGCGCAGCCCAGCAGGTGGCCCCACTTGTCGGTGCGCTTGCCGCCCACGAGCAGCACGAGCGCGCCGAAGGCCGGCAGGGCGAGCAACAACCAGGCGAGACTGCCGATCCCGCTGGCGGCAACAGGTTCCGTCACCGTGGACCTCTCAGTACTTCAGCAGGTTGGAGTCGTCGACCGAGGCCGAGCGACGCGTCTTGAAGATCGCCATGATGATCGTCAGACCGACCACGACCTCGGCCGCGGCGACGACCATCACGAAGAACGCCATCACCTGGCCGTCCAGCCCGCCGTTGATGCGGGCGAACGTGACCAGGCTGAGGTTCACCGCGTTGAGCATCAGCTCCACGCACATGAACACCACGATGGCGTTGCGCCGCACCAGAACGCCGACCGCGCCGAGGCTGAACAGCAGCGCGGACAGCAGCAGGTAGTACGTAGGGGTCACGACGACTCTCCCTTGAGCGCGCGCGCGTCGGGCTGGTGCCCGGTGCCGGACACCTCCGCGACATCGTCCTCGAGAGCTTCCCTCGCGGTCGTCTCGATCAGCTCGGACAGCGACTCGGGGGCGACCGAGCCGTCCGGCAGCAGGGCGGGCGTGGCCACCGAGTTGGCGGTGGCGAACACGCCGGGGCCGGGCAGCGAGCCGGGCCGGTCGCCGCGGAAGCGCTCCTCGACCAGCTGGCGCTGGGTCTTCTTGGCGTCCTTGCCGGTGCGCGAGGTGAAGGCGAGCACCATCGCGCCGACGGCCGCGGTGATCAGCAGCGCCGAGGTCAGCTCGAACGGGAACAGGTAGTCGGTGAACAACGCCTCGCCGATGTTGGCGACGTTGCCGCCGTTCTGCGTGTTCTGCTGGGCCAGGCCGACCGGCTCCACGTCGGTCAGCGCGCGGGCGACCGACGCGACCACCAGGCCCGCGAAGCCGACCCCGATGACCGCCGCGGCGAGCCGCTGGCCGCGCAGCACCTCGACCACCGAGTCCGAGCTGTCCCGGCCGACCAGCATCAGCACGAACAGGAACAGCATCATGATCGCGCCGGTGTAGACGATGATCTGCACGAAGCCGAGGAACGGCGCCTGCTGGACCATGTAGAGCACACCGAGGCTGAGCATGGTGAGCACCAGCCACAGCGCGGAGTGCACCGCGTTGCGCGCGAAGAGCATGCCCAGCGCGCCGGCCAGCGCCAGCGGGCCGAGGATCCAGAACGCGACCGCCTCGCCCGTGGTGACGGTGTCGACCACGCGCTGGACCTCGTCGGGCTGCTGGAGCAGGAACGTGAGGCTCACTTGCGTGCCTCCTCTGGCCCGGTCTCCACGGTCGCGCCCTCGGGCACGCCGGCCCGGCGCGCCAGCGTCGGCCCGTTCACGTAGTAGTCCTGCTCGTTCTCGCCCAACCGCATGGGGTGCGGCGGCTGCTCCATGCCGGCGAGCAGCGGGGCGAGCAGGTCCTCCTTGGTGAAGATCAGCTTCTGGCGGTCGTCGTCGGCCAGCTCGTACTCGTTGGTCATGGTGAGCGAGCGGGTCGGGCACGCCTCGATGCACAGGCCGCAGCCGATGCACCGCAGGTAGTTGATCTGGTAGTCCTTGCCGTAGCGCTCACCCGGGGAGTAGCGCTCCTCCTCGGTGTTGTCGCCGCCCTCGACGAAGATCGCGTCCGCCGGGCAGGCCCACGCGCACAGCTCGCAGCCCACGCACTTCTCCAGCCCGTCCGGGTGCCGGTTGAGCTGGTGGCGGCCGTGGAACCGCGGCGCGGTGACCTTCTTGACCTCGGGGTACTCCTCGGTGACGACCTTCTTGAACATCGTGCCGAAGGTGACGCCGAAGCCCTTGACGGGATCAAACACGCCCATCGCTGGCCTCCTTGTGTGAAGCTGCGGGTACCGCTGCCGGTTCCTGCGTCTCGTCGTCCGTGCCGGGCAGTTCCGCGACGCGCACCTGGCGGCGCGGCGGCGACTTCGGGACCTTCAGGTCCAGCGGCGGCACCGGGAAGCCGCCACCGGTGACCGGCACGGCGTCGGGGTCGTGCGGCTCGCGCTTGTCCGGCAGCAGGAACGCGATCAGCAGCACCACGACCAGGAAGCCGCCGATCACCATCAGCGCCGTGCCGGTGTCCAGGCCGCCGCCGGACTCCCACTCCTGGCGCAGGTAGCGGGCGAACGCCACCGCGACGAACCAGACCAGCGCGATCGGGACCAGGAACTTCCAGCCCAGGCGCATGAACTGGTCGTAGCGCAGGCGGGGCAGCGTGCCGCGCAGCCAGATGAACAGGAACAGGAAGGCCAGCGTCTTGATCACGAACCAGAGCAGGCCGAACCAGCCGCTGTTGAGGACGTGGTCGTCGCCGACGAACGGGAACCGCCAGCCGCCCAGGAACAGCGTGGTGGCGAGCGCCGAGACGGTGACCATGTTGACGTACTCGGCGAGGAAGAACAGCGCGAACTTCAGCGAGCTGTACTCGGTGTGGAAGCCGCCGACCAGCTCCGACTCGGCCTCGGGGAGGTCGAACGGGGCGCGGTTGGTCTCGCCGACCATCGAGCAGACGTAGATGAGGAAGCTGACCGGCAGCAGGTAGAAGAACCAACCACTGGCCTGCGCGTCCACGATGTCGGAGGTGGACAGCGAGTGCGAGTGCATGACGACCGCGATGATCGACAGGCCCATCGCGATCTCGTACGAGATCACCTGCGCGGCCGAGCGCAGCGCGCCCAGCAGCGGGTACGGCGAGCCGGACGCCCAGCCCGACAGCACGATGCCGTACACGCCGAGCGAGGAGCACGCCAGCACCACCAGCACGCCGACCGGCAGGTCCACGAGCTGGAGCGCGGTGCGCTCGCCGAAGATCGAGACCTCGCCGCCCAGCGGGATCACCGAGAAGGCGACGAACGCGGGGATGCAGGAGATCACCGGGGCCAGGAAGTACACCCACTTGTCGGCCAGGACCGGGCGGATGTCCTCCTTGAACGCGAGCTTCAGGCCGTCGGCGAGCGACTGGAGCCACCCGCCGGGGCCGACCCGGTTCGGCCCGGGGCGCTGCTGCATCCGGGCCACGACCTTGCGCTCCCAGTTGATCATGAACAGGGTCATGACCACGAGGAACGCGAAGATGCCGACGACCTTGACGATGATCAGCCAGAGCGGATCGTCGGCGAGAAGTTCTGCGGTGCTCATGCATTGCCTCCGCTAGAGACGGCCACCACGGACCCGTGGCCGGCGACGAGGTTGCGCCGCACCGTGACCGCGCCCGAGTTGCCGGGCAGCCACACGACGCCGTCGGGCAGGTCGGCCGCCTCGACCGGCAGCACCACCTCGCCCCGATCGGTGGAGACGGTGATCTCCCCACCGAGTTCGACACCCAGGTGCGCGGCCGTGGCGACGGACAGCTTGGCCACCACCGGGCGCGCGGTGCCCGCCAGGTTCGGCTCGTCGTCCTGCATCGAGCCGTTGTCCAGCAGCCGGCGCCAGGTCGCGAGGACCGCCTCGCCCTGCTTCGGCTGGGTGAGCAGGGGGGCGGGCACGGTCGGGGCCGCCACCCGGGCGGCGCCCGGGCCGAGCCGCGCGAAGTCGGCCGCGGCCGCCGCCGGGGTCTGCGTGAACAGGTCGGCGTCCATCTCGACGGCCAGCGTGTCCAGCACCCGGCCGTCCGGCAGCGCGCCGGTGCCCTCCAGCGTGGTGGCGAACGGGCGCGGGCGGCCCTCCCAGTTCAGGTAGCTGCCCGACTTCTCCACCGCGGGCGCGACCGGGAGCACCACGTCGGCGTGCGCGGTGACCGCGCTGTGCCGCAGCTCCAGGCTCACCACGAACCCGGCGGCCTCCAGCGCGCGCTCGGCGAGCGCCGGGTCCGGCAGGTCGAACGGGTCGACGCCGCCGACGACCAGCGCGTCCAGCCCGCCGCTCGCGGCGGCGGTCAGGATGCCGTCGGTGTCGCGGCCCGCCCGCGCGGGCAGCGCGCCCGCCTCGACGCCCCAGGCCCGCTCGACCTCGGCGCGGGCCGCCTCGTCGCCCACCAGGCGGCCGCCCGGCAGCAGCGTCGGCAGCAGGCCGGCCTCCAGCGCGCCCCGCTCGCCGGCGCGCCGCGGGATCCAGGCGACCTTCGCGCCGGTCCGCTCGGCCAGCGCGGCGACCGCGGAGAACAGGCCGGGCACCTCGGCGGCGCGCTCGCCGACCAGGATGACCGCGCCCGGCTTCGACAGGTCCTCGACCACGTCGGCCGCGTGCTCCGGCAGCGCGTTGAGCGCCGACGGCTCCTGGCCCGGCACGCAGGCCAGCAGGACGCCGTTGGTCTTCTCCACCGCGGGGGTCGTGTACTGGCCCAGGTGGAACACCTTCGTGCGGTTCTTGCGGGCCGCCTTGCGCAGCCGCAGGAACACGATCGGCGACTCCTCCTCGGGCTCGAACGCGACCAGCAGCGCGGCGGGCGCGGACTCGATGCCCGCGTACGTGACGCCGCCGTTGTCCGGGTTCGTGCCGAGGATCGCGCCGGTCAGGAACTCCAGCTCCTCGGCCGAGTGGGCGCGGGCGCGGAAGTCCACGTCGTTGGTGCGCAGCGCGATCCGGGCGAACTTCGAGTACGCGTAGGCGTCCTCGACGGTCAGCCGGCCGCCCGCGAGCACGCCGACGCCCTTGCCGTCACGCGCCTTCGCCAGGCCCTGGGCGGCGTGCTGGAGCGCCTCGGTCCAGGACGACTCCCGCAGCTCGCCGGTGGCCCGGTCGCGCACCAGCGGGCGGCGGATCCGGTCGGCGGCGGTGGCGTAGGTGAACGCGAAGCGACCCTTGTCGCAGGTCCACTCCTCGTTGACCTGCGGGTCGTCGCCCGCGAGCCGGCGCTGCACCTTGCCGCGCCGCCAGTCGGTGCGGGTCGCGCAGCCCGACGCGCAGTGCTCGCACACGCCCGGCGTGGACACCAGGTCGAACGGGCGGGCGCGGAACCGGTACGCGGCGCTGGTCAGCGCGCCCACCGGGCAGATCTGGATGGTGTTGCCGGAGAAGTAGGACTGGAACGGCTTCTCCTGCGCCACGCCGATCTGCTGCTGCGCGCCGCGCTCCAGCAGCTCGATGAACGGGTCGCCGGCGATCTGCGCCGAGAACCGCGTGCAGCGCTGGCACAGCACGCACCGCTCCCGGTCCAGCAGCACCTGCGTGGAGATCGGGATCGGCTTCGGGAACGTCCGCTTGTGCTCGTGGAACCGGGAGTCCGCGCGGCCGTGCGCCAGCGCCTGGTTCTGCAGCGGGCACTCGCCGCCCTTGTCGCAGATCGGGCAGTCCAGCGGGTGGTTGATGAGCAGCAGCTCCATCACGCCCTGCTGGGCCTTGTCCGCGACCGGCGAGGTGAGCTGGGTCTTGACCACCATGCCGTCGGCGACGGTCATGGTGCAGGACGCCTGCGGCTTCGGCATCGGCCGGCCGCCCATCTCCACCTCGACCAGGCACTGCCGGCAGGCGCCCGCGGGCTCCAGCAGCGGGTGGTCGCAGAAGCGCGGCACGACGATGCCCAGCCGCTCCGCGGTGCGGATCAGCAGCTCGCCCTTGGGCGCGACGACCTCCATGCCGTCGATGACGAGCTTCACGTGGCCCTCGGGCACCACCAGCTCGGCCTTCTGTTCAGGCGCGATCGTCATGCGCTTGCCCCCGCCAAGACCTGGGAGTTCTGGTCGCACAGAGCCAGGAACTCGTGCTTGAAGTACTTGATGCCGCTGGTGATCGGGCTGACCGCGCCGTCACCGAGGGCGCAGAACGAGCGGCCCAGGATGTTGTCGCAGACGTCCAGCAGCGTGTCGATGTCACTGGCCGTGCCCTCGCCGCGCACCATCCGCTGGAGGATCTGGACGAGCCAGTAGGTGCCCTCGCGGCACGGCGTGCACTTGCCGCAGGACTCGTGCTTGTAGAACTCGGTCCACTTCATGACCGCCCACGGCACGGACACCGTCTCGTTGAAGATCTGCAGCGCGGTGGTGCCCAGCATCGAGCCCGCCTCGGCCGCGCCCTCGAAGTCCAGCGGCACGTCCAGGTGCTCGGCGGTGAACAGCGGGGTGGACGAGCCGCCCGGCGTCCAGAACTTCAGCGGGATGCCGTCCTTCATGCCGCCCGCGAGGTCGAGCAGCTCGCGCAGCGTGATGCCCATCGGGGCCTCGTACTGGCCGGGGCGCTCCACGTGGCCGGAGAGCGAGAAGATCTTCGGCCCCGGCGAGCGCTCGCGGCCCATGCTGCGGAACCAGTCCGCGCCGCCGTTGACGATGTAGGGCACGCTGGCGATCGTCTCGACGTTGTTGACCACGGTCGGCGAGGCGTACAGGCCGGCGGTCGCCGGGAACGGCGGCTTGAGCCGGGGCTGGCCGCGCCTGCCCTCCAGCGAGTCCAGCAGCGCCGTCTCCTCGCCGCAGATGTACGCGCCCGCGCCCGCGTGCACGACCAGGTCGAGGTCGAAGCCCGAGCCGAGGATGTCCTTGCCCAGGTAGCCCGCCTCGTACGCCTCGCGCACGGCCGCGTGCAGCCGGCGGATCACGTGCAGCACCTCGCCGCGCACGTAGATCGCGGCGAAGTTCGCCCGGATCGCGTACGAGGTGATGATGATGCCCTCGATCAGCGAGTGCGGGTCCGCCATCATCAGCGGGATGTCCTTGCAGGTGCCCGGCTCGCCCTCGTCGGCGTTGATGACGAGGTAGTGCGGCTTGCCGTCGTTCTGCGGGATGAAGCCCCACTTCATGCCGGTGGGGAAGCCCGCGCCGCCACGACCGCGCAGCCCCGAGTCCTTGCACTGCTGGATCAGCTGGTCCGGGTGGGCCTTGAGCGCCTTGCGCAGCGCCGTGTAGCCCTCCAGCTGCTCGTAGGTCTTCAGCGTCCACGAGCGCGGCGACAGCCAGCGCTTCGTCAGGACGGGAGTCAGGTTGTCGACCACGTCAGCTCCCTCTACCTACTTCTTCTCCGGCAGCGGCGGGAACTCCGCGTGGTCCGGCATGGCCGGCGCGGTCCACCCGCGTTCCGCGGCGATCTTGGCCCCGCGCACGGTCTCCGGCGCGGCCGACGGGCCGTCCAGGTCCGCCTCCCGACCCTCGAAGAACCCGGCGAGCTGCAGCTCGGCCTGGCGGAAGTCGGTCAGCGGCGCGCCCCGGGTCGGGTGCGGCTTCTCCCCCGCCTGCAGGGACTTCACCAGCTCCAGCGCGCCGTCCGGCGTCTGGTTGTCGAAGTACTCGTAGTTGACCTGGAGCACCGGGCCGAGGTCGCACGCCGCCAGGCACTCGGCGTGCTCCAGCGTGATCGAGCCCGGCGCGCCCGGCTCGCCCGCGGTCTCCTCGTGACCCACGCCGAGGTGGTCCTTGAGCTTGGCGTAGATCGCGTCACCGCCGAGCGCGGCGCACAGCGTGTTCGTGCAGACGCTCACCAGGTGCTCGCCGCACGGGCGGCGCTTGTACATGGTGTAGAACGTCGCGACCGCGCTGACCTCGGCGTTGGTGAGGTCGAGCTGGTCGGCGCAGAACGTGATGCCCGCCTGGCTGACGTAGCCCTCCACCGACTGCACCAGGTGCAGCATCGGCAGCAGGGCCGAGCGCGCCACCGGGTAGCGCGCGATGATCGCCTGCGCCTTGTCCACGATCGACTGGTCGAACACGCCGGTGTCGACCGGGTTCTCGGTCACCAGCCGCTGCGTCTCGACGGGGTCCAGCGGCGAGGCCGCGTAGACCTCTTCGGAAGTGCTCATCGGTCACAACCACCCATCACCGGGTCGATAGAGGCCACCGACGCGATGACGTCGGCGACCATGCCGCCCTCGCACATCGCGGGCATCGACTGGAGGTTCACGAAGCTGGGTTCGCGCACGTGCACGCGCATCGGCCGGGTGCCGCCGTCGGAGACGATGTGGTAGCCCAGCTCGCCGCGCGGCGACTCGATCGGGACGTACACCTGGCCCGCCGGCACCGCGAAGCCCTCGGTCACCAGCTTGAAGTGGTGGATGAGGGACTCCATGGACTGGCCCATGATCTTGCGCACGTGCTCCAGCGAGTTGCCCATGCCGTCCGCGCCGATGGTCAGCTGCGCAGGCCACGCGATCTTGGCGTCCTCGACCATGACCGGACCCGGCGTCAGGTTGTCCACCGCCTGCCGGACGATCCGCAGCGACTGGTGGATCTCCTCCAGGCGCAGCCGGTAGCGGGCGAACGAGTCGGCCTCGTTCGACGTGGGCACGTCGAACTCGTAGTTCTCGTAACCGCTGTAGGGCTCGACCTTGCGCAGGTCCCACGGCAGGCCCGCGGAGCGCAGGATCGGACCGGTGATGCCGAGCGCGAGGCACGCGTCCACCGGCAGGTAGCCGATGCCCGCGAGGCGGTTGCGCCAGATCGGCTGGCCGGTGAGCAGCTTGTCGTAGTCGGGCAGCCGGGAGTCCATCACCTTGATGAAGTCCTTGATCCGCTGCTCCGCGCCCTCGGGCAGGTCCTGCGCCAGGCCGCCGGGCCGGATGAACGCGTGGTTCATCCGCAGGCCGGTCAGGAACTCCAGCAGGTGCAGGACCTCTTCGCGCTCGCGGAAGCCCGCGGTCATGCCGGTCAGCGCGCCCAGCTCCATGCCGCCGGTGGCCAGGGCCACCAGGTGCGAGCTGATCCGGTTCAGCTCCATGAGCAGCACGCGGACCGTCTGCGCCCGCTGCGGCACGGTGACGCCGAGCAGCTTCTCGACCGCCATGCAGTACGCGGCCTCGTTGTGCAGCGGGGCCAGGTAGTCCATGCGCGTCACGAACGTGACGCCCTGGGTCCAGTTGCGGTACTCGACGTTCTTCTCGATGCCGGTGTGCAGGTAGCCGATGACGCTGCGGGCCTGGGTGACCGTCTCGCCCTCCAGCTCCAGCACCAGGCGCAGCACGCCGTGCGTGGAGGGGTGCTGCGGGCCCAGGTTCATGACGATGCGCTCGTCACCCGCGGCCTCGGCCAGCACCTCGTCCCAGTCGCCGCCGGTCACGGTGTAGACCGTGCCCTCGGTCGTCTCGCGGGAGCCCGCGTACGCGTCGGGGTTCGACGTGGTGCGGGTGGCGTCGTGGGAGTCGCTGTCCCGACCCGGGTCGCTCGTGTCGGTGCCCGTGGTCACGTCGGAAAGTCGCTCGGTCATGAGTAGGACCGCCTCTGGTCTGGCGGGGGGATCTCCGCGCCCTTGTACTCCACCGGGATGCCGCCGAGCGGGTAGTCCTTGCGCTGCGGGTGGCCGTCCCAGTCGTCCGGCATGAGGATCCGGGTGAGCCCCGGGTGGCCGTCGTAGACGATGCCGAACATGTCCCAGGCTTCGCGCTCCTGCCAGTCGGCGGTCGGGTAGACCGCGACCACGCTGGGGATGTGCGCGTCGTCCACGTCGACCGCGACCTCCAGCCGGATGCGCCGGCGGTAGGTCATCGACGTCAGGTGGTACACCGAGTGCAACCGCTGCGGCGCGTCCGGGCCGTAGTCGACCCCGGACACCGAGCTGCACAGCTCGAACCGCAGCGCCGGGTCGTCGCGCAGGATGCGCGCCACGTCCACCAGGTGCTCCCGGCGCAGGTAGAAGGTGATCTCGCCGCGGTCGACGGTGATCTGCTGGACCGTGTCGGAGGGCAGGCCCCGCTCCCGGATGGCGGCCAGCAGCTCGTCGGCGACCTCGTCGAACCAGCCGCCGTAGGGCCGCTCGGAGGGCGCGGCGACGTGGGCGGGCAGCCGCAGGCCGCCGAAGCCGGAGGTGTCGCCGCTGCCGGAGATGCCGAACATGCCCTTGCGCGCCCGGCCCGCGACCACGCCGCCGCGCGCGAGGTACTCCTCGTGCTCGGCCTCGTTCATGCTCGCCGAGCTGAGCGCCTCGTCGTTGCCCGGGGTGTCGGCCCCGGGGGTCTTGGCGACCTCGCCGCGGGCGTTGTTGTCTCCAGCTCCGGTCTCATTTGGCATTGCCGCTCACTTCTTCGCAAAGCGCTCGGAGGACGGGATGAGGTCGGTCCGGTGGCCCGACTCGGCCAGCAGCGCGGCCCGGTTCGGCCCGAGCGGTTCGTCCATGATCTTCGCGTGGATCTTGAGGATCGCGTCGATCAGCATCTCCGGCCGCGGCGGGCAGCCGGGCAGGTACATGTCGACCGGCACGACGTGGTCCACGCCCTGCACGACCGCGTAGTTGTTGAACATGCCGCCGCTGGAGGCGCACACGCCCATGGCGAGCACCCAGCGGGGCTCGGGCATCTGGTCGTAGATCTGCCGCAGCACCGGCGCCATCTTGTTGGTCACCCGGCCCGCGACGATCATCAGGTCGGCCTGGCGGGGCGAGGCGCGGAAGACCTCCATGCCGAACCGCGCGAGGTCGTAGCGCGGGCCGCCGGTGGTCATCATCTCGATCGCGCAGCAGGCCAGGCCGAAGGTGGCGGGCCACAGCGAGGACTTGCGGGTCCAGTTGACCAGCTTCTCCACGCTGGCGAGCAGGATGCCGTTCGGGAGCTTCTCTTCGAGACCCACTTCGCTTCTCCCCCTCAGTTCCAGTCCAGGCCGCCGCGACGCCACACGTAGGCGTACGCGAAGCCGACCGTCGCGACGAACAGGGCGATCTCCACCAGGCCGAACAGGCCGAGCCGGTCCGCGGACACCGCGAAGGGGTAGAGGAACACCATTTCGATGTCGAACAGGATGAACAGCATCGCCGTGAGGTAGTAGGCGACCGGCATGCGGCCACCGCCCACCACCGGTTGCGGCGACGGCTCGATGCCGCACTCGTAGGCGTCGAGCTTCGCGCGGTTGTAGCGGCGGGGACCGATGTACGGCGCGGCCGTCACCGAGAACAGCGCGAAGGCCGCGGCGAGGGCGAACATCAATACGAGGGGGAGGTAAGGGTCCAGCACTCTCCGTCGTCCTTTCCTCGCTGTCGCGGTGGTGGTGCACCGCCGACCGTTGCGCACCCTAAAGGGTGTTCTTGCGGCCTCCGGAGGTTAGGCGGGCCTAACAATCCGCAGGTCGCTTGTGAAACACTTCACAAGGCATCTCAGCCGGTTGTGAACTGATTCACAAGACCTGAGGCCCAGTGTAGAACGTCACACAGAGGCGTGACGGGCACCCCCGTCATACCGTCTGACCTGCACTTTCACGGTGCAGATCGACGGTCGGCGGACGGGGACGTGAACGGGAACACACCCATAACGAAACAGCGCCGTCCCGGAGGACGGCGCTGCATCGTTCAGGTGAGGGCGGTTAGGCCGTTGGGGCGAGCTTTGTCGCGGCCGTGATGATGCGGTCGAACGAGTCGCCGTCCTTCGGGTCGTAAAGGCCCGCGAGGAGCTTCAGGACCAGCTTCATCAGGGTCTTGCGCGGCAGCCCGTACTTCGTCGCGGTGCGCATCACGGTGGGGTTGCCGATGAGCTTGCTGAAGATGTTCCCGAGCCGGTAGTAGCTGCCCAGGGCCTGCTCGATGCGCAGCGGGTAGCCGTGCAGCGCGCGTTCACGGCTCGCGCCCTGGCGGGCCAGGGCCTGCACGACGGTCTCGGCCGCGATCCGGGCCGACTCCATGGCGTAGCCGATGCCCTCGCCGTTGAACGGGTTCACCATCCCGCCCGCGTCGCCGACCAGCAGCAGGCCGTCGCGGTAGTGCGGCTTGCGGTTCAGGCCCATCGGCAGGGCCGCGCCGCCGATCTTGCCGGTGGCGTTCTCCTCGCGGAAGCCCCACTCCTCGGGCGTGCCGTCGAGCCAGCTCTTGAGCAGCGCGCGGTAGTCCGTGGTGCCGTACGCCTTGGAGGTGCTGAGGATGCCCAGGCCCACGTTCACGGTTCCGTCGCCCATGCCGAAGATCCAGCCGTAGCCGGGCAGCAGCACGTCGTTGGCGCGGTCCCACAGCTCCAGGTGCGACTCCAGGTAGTCGTCCTTGGTGCGGGGGCTGGCGTAGTAGCGGCGGACCGCGACGCCCATCGGCTTGGCGTCGTCCTTCTGGATGCCGACGCTGAGCGCGAGGCGGGCGCTGACGCCGTCGCAGGCCAGCACGAGCGGCGCGCGGTAGGTGACCGGGGTCTTGTCCGGGCCCTGCTTGGCCGTGACGCCGACGACCCGGCCGTTCTCCACGACCGCGCCGGTGACGGTGGTCTGCTCGTGCATCCGCGCGCCCGCCGCGACGGCGGTCCTGGCGAGCATCTCGTCGAAGTCCTGGCGGGGGCGGACCACGCCGTAGGGCGGGAACGTGGCCAGCTCGGGCCAGTCCAGCTCCAGCGTGACGCCGCCACCGACCACGCGCAGGCCGCGGTTGTGCAGCCAGCCGGCTTCCTCGCGGGTGTCGATGCCCAGGTCGATGAGCTGCTTCACCCCGCGCGGGGTGAGGCCGTCGCCGCACACCTTCTCGCGCGGGAAGGTGCTCTTCTCCAGCAGCACCACGTCCAGGCCCGCGCGTGCCAGGTAGGTGGCCGCGGTGGAGCCTGCGGGCCCCGCGCCGACCACGATCACCTCGGCGTCCTCGCCTGCCTTGCGGCGGCTGGGAGTCGTCATCCCCGCTCCTTGTGCCCGTGTTCACAAAGTCCCGGGGGCGAGTCTACTTGCGCGTGACCGGGGGCCTCGCGCTCGACGGCCGGGCGGGCTTCGTGCCGCGGTGCAGGGCCACCATGCCGCCGGTGAGGTTCATCCAGGCGACGTCCTCCCAGCCGGCGCGGGCCACGATCTCGCCGAGGGCGCGCTGGTCGGGCCACGTGCGCATGGACTCGGCGAGGTACTTGTACGCCTCCGGGTTGGAGGAGACGAACCGGGCGATGAGCGGCAGGATGCGCAGCAGGTAGCGCATGTAGACGAAGCGGAACGGCCGGAAGGTGGGCGTGGAGACCTCGCACACCACGAGCCGTCCGCCGGGCTTGACCACGCGCGCCATCTCGCGCAGGGCGGCCTCGGTGTCGTTGAAGTTGCGCAGCCCGAAGGAGACCGTGACGGCGTCGAAGGAGTCGTCCGCGAAGGGCAGGCGCAGGGCGTCGGCGGCGACCTTGGGCACCGGCCGGTGCGCGCCGCCGAGGAGCATGCCGAGGGAGAAGTCGGCCGCGACGCACCACGCGCCGGAGGCGGCGTACTCGACCGTGGACACGGCCGTGCCGGCGGCGAGGTCGAGCACCTTCTCGCCGGGCTTGGCGTCCAGCACCCGCCTGCTCCACTCCCGCCAGCGCCGGTCGAACCCGAGCGTCATGACGGAGTTCGTGCGGTCGTAGCCCCGGGCGACGCCGTCGAACATCTCGGCGACCTCGCGGGGGTCCTTGTCCAAACCTGCACGCGACATGCCGGAAGCCTAAGTGACACCCCCACCACCCGCGTGTCCTACGCCCGGAACGCGAGTGTCCTACGTCGGGAACGCGTGAGTCCTACGTTGAGAACGCGAGTGTCCAACGCTCAGGTACCCCGAGTTGAACGCTCAGGACGGCCGGGCTGTGTTCCGAACGTTGAACTCGGGTGTTCCGAACGTAGGACACGGGTGTTCCGAACGTAGGACTCACGCGTTCTGGACGTAGGACACGCGCGTTTTGGAGGTAGGACACGCGCGGGGGTCAGGTGGCGCGGAGGGCGGTCAGCATGCCGGTGACGGCGGTGTGCCAGGGGTACTCCTCGGCGCGGGCGCGGGCGGCCGAGCGGCGGGACGGTTCGGGGTCGTCCAGGAGGCTGGTCACGGCGTCGGCGAACGCCGGGGCGTGGTCGGGGACGGCGGCACCGCAGTCGGGGCGCACGATCTCCCGCAGCGCCGAGGAGGCGGAGACGACGACCGGCGTGCCGGACGCCAGCGCCTCCAGGGCGGCCAGGCCGAACGTCTCGTGCGGGCCCGGGGCCAGGGAGACGTCGGCCGACGCGAGCAGGTCGGCCACGGCGGCACGGTCGCCGACGTGACCGAGGAACGTCACCGGCAACCCGGCCGCACGGCGTTCCAACGCCTCCCGGCGCGGCCCGTCACCGGCGACGACCAGCCGCACGGCGTGCCCGGCCGCGTGCAGCTCCGCCGCCGTGTCCACGCTGCGCTCCACGTGCTTCTCCGGCGACAGCCGCCCGCAGTGCACGAGCAGCGCGTCCGCGCCCCGCGCCAGGTCCGCCCGCAACGACCGGTCGCGCCGGGCCGGCGTGAACGTCCGCAGGTCCACCCCCAGCGGCACGCGGGCCACGTTGCGCGCGCCGATCCGGTCGAACTCCTCCCGCGCGAACTCCGTCGTGCACACCACCGTGTCGTACGAGGCGGCCATCCGCGCGTTCGCCCGGTCCGCGCCCCGCCGCGCCAGCGCCGCCGGCAGCAGGAACTGCTCCAGCAGCCGGTCCAGCCGCTCGTGCGAGATCACCACGCTGGGCACGCCGCGCGCCGCCGCCCACCGGCCCATCCCCCGCAACGTGAGCCGGTCGGAGACCTCCAGCCGGTCGGGCGAGAGGTCGTCCAGCAACGCCCGCACGCGCCACGGGTCCACCGCCCGGTACCCGCCCGTGCCGGGGATGCGCGGCGCGGGCAACGTGATCCGCCGGACCCCCGGCGACAGCTCCTCGTCCGCGTGCGCCGGCCCCGGCACGACGAGCGTGACGTCGTGGCCGCGCGCCGCGTACCCGCCGCCCAGGTGGTGCAGCGCCGTGCGCAGGCCGCCGGACCGGGGTCCGTAGAAGTTGGCCAGCTGGACGATCCTCATGCGGCGCGGCGCTCCGGCACGCCCAGCACGGCCGCGTAGTGGCCCAGCAGCTCGTCGCACACCGCCGACCACGTCCGCCCCCGCACCCACCGCCGCGCCGCCAGGCCGAACCGGCGCCGGCGCAGCGGGTCGGCCAGCTCGACCACGGCCCGCCGGAGCTGCTCGTCGTCCGAGAACAGGTACCCGGTGGTCGGCAGCACCAGGTCACGCGGCCCGCCCGCGTCCGGCGCGACCACCGGCACCCCGCTCGCCAACGCCTCCTGCACCGCCTGGCAGAACGTCTCGTGCGGCCCCGTGTGCACGAACACGTCCAGGCTCGCGTAGGCCGCCGCCAGGTCCGTGCCGCTCCGGAACCCGAGGAACGCCGCGCCGGGCAGGTCGCGCCGCAACCGCGCCTCCTCCGGCCCCTCGCCGACCACGACCAGCCGCACGCCGGGCAGGTCGGCCAACGCCGCGAGCCGGTCCACCCGCTTCTCCGGCGACAGCCGGCCGACGTACCCGACCAGCAGCTCACCCGCCGGCGCGAGCGAGGCGCGCAACGCGTCGTCCCGGCGGGAGGGGTGGAACAGCTCCACGTCCACCCCGCGCCCCCACCGGTGCACGCGCGGCACGCCGTGCTCCCGCAGCGCCTCCACGGCCCACGTCGACGGCGCGAGCGTCCGGTCGGCCTGGGCGTGCAGGCGCCGCGTCCACCGCCAGGCGGCGCGCGCGGTCAGGCCGAGGCCGTAGTGGCCGGCGAACCCTGCGACGTCGGTCTGGTAGACCGCGACCGTCGGGATGCCGAGCCGACGCGCCGCCGACAGCCCGCGCGCGCCCATCACGAACGGGCTGGCCAGGTGCACGACGTCCGGCCGGAAGCCGGCCAGCGCGGTCAGCACCTTGCGCGTCGGCACGCCCACGGGCAGCGAGCTGAACCTCGGCAGGTCCACCGCCGGCACGCGGACGACCGGCGTGCCGCGGTGGTCGTCCTCCCCCGCGCCGGGCGCGACGACGAGCGCCTGGTGACCGTGCGCCCGCAGGTGCTCCAGGATCCGGAGCACCGAGTTGGTGACCCCGTTGACCTGAGGGAGGAAGCTCTCGGTGACGATCGCTACGCGCACGCCGATCACCCTGCGGTGCCGAGGACACGACGGCGTGACACCTCGGCGAACGCCCGCCGAACTCCTCGCGTCGCGGTTGACGTTGGCCCCGGGTTCACCTGGAGTACGCGACGCGGTCACTGCGTGCGGTCACACTAGGTCGGCATGACCGTCTTGTCGTCCCGGCCCACGCAGCCCGTCGATCCCGGCCTGGTGTCGATCGCGCTGGAGATAGCCGGTCGGCTCGCCAACGACGCGTCCGACGTCATCATGGCGACCGCAGGTCGGGGCGCGCGGCCCGACGAGGGCTCGTCGCCGTTCGACTGGGTGACCGACACCGACCGGACGCTGGAGCGGCACACGCGGCGGGTGCTGACCGCCGAGTTCCCGCACATCCCGGTGTTCTGCGAGGCCACCGACGACGACAGCGGCGCGAGCGACGCCGAGTTCCGCTGGGTGGTGGACCCGGTCGACGGCACCGCGAACTACGTGGCGGGCGTGCCGTGGTGCGCGTACAGCCTGGCGCTGGTCGACCGGTGGGGTCCGGTCGTCGGCGTGGTCGCGGACCCGTACCGGGCCCAGATCTACGCCGCCGCGCGGGGGCGGGGCATGCGGGCCAACGGGACGCCCGTGCGGCTGGGCGAGCAGGCGGTCAGTTCGATCGTGTGCACGGAGATGACGCGGACCGGGCCGTGGCCGGGGATGGGCGAGTTCATCTCGCGGGCGGCGGTGGCGGGGACGGGCGTGCGCGTGCTGGGCTCGAAGGCGCTCGCCGTGGCCCAGGTGGCCCTCGGCCACGCCGCGGCGGCGGTGCTGGACAGCTACCACGAGTGGGACGTGGCCGGCGCGGTCGCCCTGGCCGTCGAGTCGGGCGCCGCGGTGCTGGACCGGAGGGGCGAGGACGACCCGCTGCCGGTGGACGGCCTGCTCGTGGCGATGCCGGGGGTGGCGGAGGAAGTGCTGGCCTGGTGGCAGGCGTCGACCTCCCGCTGACTCCGCCGTCGTCCGAAGGGCTGCCATGACGCGTTGGACCATGTGCCGCACATGATCGGCTGGGACAACGTTCGCGCCGCCCGGCCCACCAGGGCTTGCAAGTGAACCCGGTCCACCCGCCGGACGACGGGTTGCCGGGCTTCGCGCTGTACGGGGGAGCAGGCGTCGCGCCGGCCGGCCTAGGCGTTGCCCAGGTGGGGCAGTTGTTGTTCCAGCACTTCCAGGTGCGTGCGGACCGCGTCGAGCGAGGTCTGGTCCAGCAGGCGCAGGGCCACGCGGCCCACTTCGTCCTCGAACGAGGTGAAGTCGCGGACCGCCGCGTTCAGGCGCTCGGTCACCGGGTGGGCTTGTTCCGCACCCAGCGCGCGGCCCAGGTCGGCGACGCGGCGGACGTCCGGCAGTTCGCCCTCGAACTGGGCGGCGATCCGTTCCAGCCACTCGCGGGCCGGGGACGGCGGCACGGTGGCGACCGCGGCGCGCACCCGCCGCACGGACAGCTCGCAGCGGGCCACCATGGCGGCCCAGCGGTCGTTCTGCGGAGGCGGAGGCGGAGGCAGCGGCGGGAGCGGCCCGGCCGCCGGCGGCAGGACGGGACGGCGGGAACGGCGGCGGACCGCGCCCACCACCAGGCCCACGAACGTGCCGGGGACGCCGCCCGTCATCACGCCCACCATGCCGGACGCGATGAAGCTCACGGCGAAGGACGGCGGGTTCTCCTCCGCCGCCGCCGACGGCAGCGAGATGCCGAACAGGATCAGGGCCGTCATCAGCGCCGTGCCGATGAGCAACCCCAGGAGCGCCGACCGTGCCATGCGCACAATGTGCCAGATCAGGCGTCGTAATCCACGGTGATCGCGGGACTGACCGCGACCGACTGGCAGGTCAGCACGAACCCCGCCTCCACTTCGCGCGGCTCCAGGGCGTAGTTCCGCCGCATCTCCACCTCGCCGGACGTGACCAGCGCGCGGCACGTCCCGCACACGCCGCCCTTGCACGCGAACGGCAGGTCGGCGCGCACCCGCTGGGCCGCGTCGAGGATCGGCACGTCGGCCGGCAGCGGCACCTCGGTGGTCCGGCCGTCCAGCACCACGGTCGCGACCGCGGCCGTCGCCGGGGCCGACGACTCACGGCGCGGCGGAGGCGGCGGCTCGTCCACGTAGAACAGCTCGTGGTGCACCGCCGCCGGGTCGACGCCGAGGGACCCCAGCACCTCCCGCGCGTCCCGCACCATCCCGTACGGCCCGCACAGCCACCACTGGTCCACGTCCGCCCACGGCACGACCGTCGCGCACAACGCCCGCAGCTTGGCCGCGTCCAGCCGCCCGGTGAACAGCTCCACGTCCCGCGGCTCCCGCGACAGCACGTGCACGAGCTGGAACCGGGCCGGGTAGCGGTCCTTCAGGTCCGCCAGTTCCTCGGCGAACATCACCGTGTCGGCCCGCCGGTTCCCGTACACCAGGGTCACCCGCGCGCCCCCGGCCAGCACGGACGCCGCGATCGACAGCGCGGGCGTGATGCCGGAGCCGGCCACCAGCAGCCCGTGGTGCGCGCCCCCGGACGGCGTGAAGTCGCCCGCCGGCGGCAGCACCTCCAGCACGTCGCCGGGCTGCGCGCGGTCCACCAGTTGAGTGGAGAACAGGCCGCCCTCCACCCGCCGCACGCCGATGCGCAGCGGGCCGCCGGCGGGCGCGCAGATCGAGTACGAACGCCGCTCGTCGCCGTTGCGCAGGGTCAGGTGCTGCCCCGGCGCGAACGCGAACTCCGCCGCCAGCTCATCGGGCACCTCGAACGTCACCGCGACGGCGTCCGAGCACAACCGCTCGACCGACGCGACGGTCAGCTTGTGGAACACCGGCCGCGCCATCAGATCTCCTTCACGTGCTCGAACGGCTCCGCGCAGTCCGCGCACCGCCGCAACGCCTTGCACGCCGTCGAGCCGAACCGCGACACCTCGGCCGTGCGGGGCGACCCGCACCGGGGGCACGGCACCCGGCGCGACGGCGGGGTCAGGTTCAGCGGCACCGGCCCGACCGCGCGCGGGCCCAGCCGGGACGGCGGCGCGATGCCCGCCTCCCGCAGCTTGCGCAGCCCGTCCTCGCTGATCCAGTCCGTGGTCCACGCGGGTGACAGCGACAGCCGCACGTCCACCGCCGCGTACCCCGCCGCCAGCAACGACCGGCGCAGGTCGGCGGCCATCTCGTCCAGCGCCGGGCAGCCCGAGTAGGTGGGCGTGATGGTCACCGTCACCCGGCCGTCCCCGTACTCGGTCACCTCCCGCAGCACGCCGAGGTCGGCCAGGGTGAGCACCGGCAGCTCCGGGTCCCGGACCCGGGCCGCGACGTCCAGGGCGGTGGTGGTCACCACTTCGCCCCCGGCAGCGAGCGGTGCAGGTGCTGCATCTCGGCGAGCAGGTAGCCGAACGCCTCGGTGTGCACGCCGTCACGCCCGGCCCGGCCGTTGACCCGCGCCGCGGGCACGTCGGCGGGCCGCGCCAGCCCGGCCGCCGCCAGCACCGCGTCCAGCACCTCGTCCACCTCGGACCGCAGCCCGGCCGGGTCGACCGCGATCCCGGCCAACCGCAGCTCCACGGGGTGCGCGGTGAACAGCTCGTCCAGGAACGGCCACACCCGCTCCAGCCCGGCCCGCATCCGCCGGTGCGACTCCTCGGTGCCGTCGCCGAGCCGCACCACCCACTGCGCCGCGTGGTCGCGGTGGTAGGCCAGCTCCTTCACGGCCCTGGCCGCGACCGCCGCGAGCACCGGGTCGGCGCTCCCGCGCAGCCGCGAGCACTGCGCGAGCTTCCACGACGAGAACACCAGCAGCCGCGCCATGGTGGTGGCGAAGTCGCCGCCCGCGCGGGGGCCGCACTCGATCTCCGCCAGGTGCACGTTGCGGAACTCGCGCTCGTCGCGCAGGTACGCCAGCGCGTCCTCGTCCCGGCCCGCGCCCTCGACCTCGCCGGCGCGGGTCAGCAGCATCCTGGCCTGGCCGAGCAGGTCGAGCGCGATGTTGGCGAGCGCGACGTCCTCCTCCAGCTCCGGAGCGCGGGAGCACCACTCGGCCAGCCGCTGGGACAGCACGAGCGCGTCGTCGCCGAGCATCAGGCAGTACGCGGCGAGGTCGGCGCGGTCGACGTCGGGCACGTCGCGGTCCACGCCGGCCAACGCCTCGGAGAACCCGGTGCCGAACGCCCAGTGCGCGTCCTCGTGGTCGTCCACCAGGGATTCGTACGCGTTGTCGAAGCTCATCGGGTCACCGCACGTTCGTCGGAAGGGGCGTTGTCACCGTGCCCGCACCCTGGTCACAGGTGCGGCACGTCCTCGGGGATCTCGTAGAACGTCGGGTGCCGGTACACCTTGTCCCCGCTCGGCTCGAAGAACGGGTCCTTCTCGTCCGGCGACGACGCGGTGATCGCGGCCGCCGGCACGACCCAGATCGACACGCCCTCGTTGCGCCGGGTGTAGACGTCGCGGGCGTTGCGGAGGGCCATCTCGGCGTCCGGCGCGTGCAGCGAGCCGACGTGCACGTGGTTCAGGCCCCGCTTGCCGCGCACGAACACCTCCCACAGCGGCCAGGACGAGCTCATGCCACACCTTCCCGGGCCGCGTGCTTGGCGGCGTGCGCCGCGGCGGCGGCACGCACCCACTCGCCGTCCTCGTGCGCCTTGCGCCGGTGCGCGATCCGCTGCGCGTTCGCCGGGCCGTTGCCGCCGACGACCTGCCAGAACTCGTCCCAGTCCGGTTGGCCGAAGTCGTGGTGCCCGCGTTCGGGGTTCCACCGCAGCTCCGGGTCGGGCAGCGTCACGCCCAGCTTCTCCGCCTGCGGCACGGTCATGTCGACGAACTTCTGCCGCAGCTCGTCGTTGGTGTTGCGCTTGATGCGCCACTTCATCGACTGCTCGGTGTTGGACGACTCCGCGTCCGGCGGGCCGAACATCATCAGCGACGGCCACCACCAGCGGTCGACCGACTCCTGCACCATCGCCCGCTGGGCGTCCGTGCCGGACATCATGGTCATCAGCAGCTCGTAGCCCTGCCGCTGGTGGAAGGACTCCTCCTTGCAGATGCGGATCATGGCCCGCGCGTACGGCCCGTAGGACGTGCGGCACAGCGGCACCTGGTTGCAGATGGCCGCGCCGTCCACGAGCCAGCCGATCACGCCCACGTCGGCGTAGGACAGCGTCGGGTAGTTGAAGATCGAGGAGTACTTCTGCCTGCCCGAGATCAGCTTCTCGGTCAGGTCGCCCCGGTCCGCGCCCAGGGTCTCGGTCGCGGCGTACAGGTACAGCCCGTGCCCGGCCTCGTCCTGGACCTTGGCCAGCAGGATCGCCTTGCGCCGCAGCGAGGGCGCGCGGCTGATCCAGTTGCCCTCGGGCTGCATGCCGATGATCTCGGAGTGCGCGTGCTGCGCGATCTGCCGGATCAACGTCCGGCGGTAGCCGTCCGGCATCCAGTCCCGCGGCTCGACGCGCTGCTCGGCCGCGACGGTGCGCTCGAAGCGGTCCTCCAGGTCCATGCGCCGATGTTACACCTGGAGGACGAATTTGGGCAGAACTGTCACAAACGCGGTCGCGGACTCCGCCGCAGCCACCAGACCAGCGGCAACAGCACCGCCCACACCGCGAGCAGGAACGTGCCGATCGGCAGGAGCGCCAGCACGGCGGTCCGCCCGGCGACCCGCGCCACCTCGGGGTCGGCCGTGTCGTACTCGACCCGCACCAGCTGGCCCGGCTCCAGGCCCTCCGGGTAGAGCAGGCCCTGCGACGGGCTCACCACCGCGCCGTCCTCGGTGGCGAAGCGCACGACCGTGCGCTGGAAGGAGACGGACACCACTTCGGCGGTCGCCTTGCCGAGCCGCTTCCCGATCATCAGGTCGTCCCGCCAGCACGCCGCGAGCAGGATCACGCCGATGAGCGTCACCACCGCGCCCAGCAGCACCAACGCCCGGCTGACCAGCAGCCGGACCCTGGGGCGCGCACCTGTCCGCACTGCGTCGTCCACCACAAACCAGGAGTCTAGGGCGGCCCTAACCGCCGGATCTCAGCGACGAGTCCATACCCTCGACGGCGTGACCTCAGCTCCTGCCTCGCGGACCCGACCACGGCTGCGCGTGCACACCAGGCGCGTCGCGGGCGACGACCTGCTGGGCACGCTCCCCGCGCCGACCGGCGCGCTGAGCTGGGTGCGCGACGGAACGGGCCTGGTCGGGTGGGGTGAGGCGGCCCGGTTCGAGGTGTCGGGGCCGGACCGGTTCGCCGCCGCCGACCGCTGGTGGCGCGAGTTCACCGAGGGCCTCGTGGTGGACGACGGGCTCGGCGTGCCCGGCACGGGACCGGTGGCGTTCGTCAGCATGGCCTTCTCCGACCGCCCCGGGCACTCGGTGCTGATCGTGCCGGAGGTCGTGGTGGGCAGGCGCAACGGCCACAGCTGGCTGACCACGGTCGGCGACCCCGGCACGCGGCGGGTCGAGCCCGTGCGCAAGCCGTCCGAGGTGCGTTACGGCGACGGCCGGTTCTCCGTCACCGCGTACCGCGAGGCCGTGCGCGCGGCGGTGGCGCGGATGCGGGAGGGCGAGCTGGAGAAGGTGGTGCTCGCGCACGACCTGCTCGCGGTCGCCGACACGGGCATCGACCACCGGTTCGTGCTCGACGGCCTGGCCCGCCGGTACCCCGAGTGCTGGGTGTACGCGGTCGACGGGCTGATCGGGGCCACGCCCGAGCTGCTGCTGCGGCGCAGCGGGTCCGTGGTCGACTCGCGCGTGCTCGCCGGCACGACGTGGCCGCACGACGGGATGTCGGACGACGAGCTGGCCGCCGCGCTGCTGTCGTCGGGCAAGAACCGGGGCGAGCACGAGTACGCGGTGGCGTCGCTGGTGGACACGCTGCGGCCGTTCTGCTCGGCCCTGTCGGTGGAGGGGCCGTCGGTGCTGCGGCTGCCGAACGTCTCGCACCTGTCCAGCGACGTCATCGGCACGCTGCGCGGCACGCCGTCGCTGCTCGCGCTCGGCGAGGCGCTGCACCCCACGGCGGCCGTCGGCGGCACACCGCGCGCCGACGCCGTGGCCATGATCGAGGAGCTGGAGGGCATGGACCGCGGCCGCTACTCCGGCCCGGTCGGCTGGATCGACGGCAACGGCGACGGCGAGCTGGGGATCGCGTTGCGCTGCGCCCAGGTGGAGGGCCGCACGGCCCGGCTGTTCGCGGGCTGCGGCCTGGTCGCCGAATCGGACCCGGACTCGGAGGTCCGGGAGGCGCACGCCAAGATGCTGCCGTTCCGCGAGGCCCTGGAAGGGCTGTGACGGCCGCTACTCCGCCTTGAGGTGCGCGAGGAAGCGGGACCAGGCGGTGGAGGCGACCGACAGTGAGCCACCATCGGGGTTCTTGGAGTCGCGCACGCCGACGCCGTGGTCGGCGGTGATGCGGCACTCGACGCAGTCGTCGCTGGCGGGGGCGCTGTAGCTGCTCTTGAACCAGCCCGTGTCACGCGGGGCGTTCGGCATGGTCGTCCTCCTGTAGCCGCCGGCGGATCAACTCGATCGTATCCGCGTGGCCACGGGCGAGTTCCTGCACTTTCCTGAACGCCCGCAACAGGTTCGCCGTGTCGACCGGCTCGTCGAAGTAGCTGGACGGCCCGTAGATCGTGGGTGTGAAGGCGACGCTGGGAGCGGTGCCGTCGAAGTCCAGCACGATGACGCCGGCGCTGGGGACGGGGTTGCGCAGGTCGCCCGGCCTCAGCACCTGGACGGTCAGGTCCGGGTGCTGCCCGGTGAGGCGGAGCAGGTGTTCGAGCTGCTCCCGCCTGACTTCCGGGTTTGCACCGAAGCAGTCCAACGCGTCCTCGGTGAACACGAATTCGAGCTTCTTCGGCCGATTCGACTCCAGGATCTTGACCTGCCGGTCGCGGCGGAAGGTGTAGCGACCTTCGACGCCCGCCTCCGATGACTCCCAGAACACACCGTCACCGGCGCTCATCCCGGCACGGATGTACCCGGGAGCCTGGAGGAGACCGGGCACCACGCCAGGCTGGTAGCAGTGGATCGCCGTGGCGTCGGCCTCCATGTCGGCCAGCCGTTGGAACGAGCCGGGCAGGGTGTCGGTGTACGGCGGGATGTCCTTGGCGCTGCGGCGCAGGCGCTTGCGGGCCCGCGCGCCGAGTTCCAGCGCGGTCGCGCGTTCCGCGCCGTGCACGTCGAGGAAGTCGAGCACCCGCGCGAGCTGGTCCGTGCTGAGCGTCGCCGTGCCGTCCTCGACCTTGCTGATCCGCGAATCGCTCACCCCGAGGCTCGCGGCGACCTCCGCCTGGGACGCGCCGCGCGAGCCGCGGTAGCGCTTGAGCGACAGGCCGAGCTGCCGTCGTTCCACGGTCTGACGAGCGCGCATCGGCGGCCTCCGAGTGGTCTACCCGATCGAGGGAGTGCGTAAGGGGAACTTTCACCATAACGTGTCCCCTCACACATCGTAGCGGACGGCTACTGTGCGTAGACGCAACGGGAGGACGGGCGTGATCACTGCGGGCGGGACCGACGTGGAGGCGTGGGTCAGGGTGGACGACGAGTGCGACATCGTCTGCGAGGTGGACCGGGACGAGGTGCAGTTCCGGTTCGGCGGGACGCGGTCGTTCGCCCTGGAGCTGATCTTCACCGAACGCGGGCTGGAGAACCTGAGCCGGATCAGCGCGGACGCGTTGCGGCGGTTGCGGGAGCGCTGAACGACAACGGGGCCGCCCCCGGAGGGACGGCCCCGCCGCACGGCGACGCGATCAGTGGTGGTGCTGCGCCAGCAGCTCGCGCGTCTCCTGGATCTTCTTGAACGACTTCGGCTCGGCCGGCGCGGACCGCGCCGCGAACCCGGTCGAGCCCGGCGCGGCGGCCGGCTTGCCCGGCGTGAACAGCCAGGTCTGGAACAGCTCGTCGAGCTGCTTGCCGGACAGCCGCTCGGCGAACGCGATGAACTCCTCCGTCGTCGCGTCACCGTTGCGCTTGGCCTGCGGCCACTCCTTGAGCAGCCGGAAGAACGCCTCGTCGCCGATCTCGGCCCGCAACGCGTGCACGGTCAGCGCACCGCGGTCGTACACGGCGCTGTGGAACTGGTTCGCCGCGCCCGGGTCGCCGGGCAGGACCTGCCAGAACTCGCTGTCGGCCGGGTACAGCGAGTAGACGTAGTCCGAGTTCTCCTGGACGGTGCCCTCGCCGACCTGCTCCGACCACAGCCACTCGGCGTAGCTCGCGAAGCCCTCGTTCAGCCAGATGTCCCGCCAACCGTGCACGGACACCGAGTCGCCGTACCACTGGTGCGCGATCTCGTGCGCCACCACGTAGGTGTTGGAGCCGCGGCGGAAGAAGCCGGCGTCGTAGGTCGGCCGGGTCTGGTTCTCCAGCGCGAAGCCGATGCCCGGCGTCGCCACGCCCCCCTGCGCCTCGAACGGGTAGGGGCCGAACTGCGTCTCCAGGAACTCCGTCACCTCGGGCGTGCGCTCGATGCTCGCCACCGACGCGCCGTAGTCGTCGCCCAGCCGCTCGGAGTAGGCGTTGAGCACCGGCTGGCCGTTCGGCGCGGTGGACTGCCGGATCTCGAACTGGCCGATGGCGATGAACGCCAGGTAGGTGGCCTGCGGCTGGAGGCTGCGGTAACGCCACCGGGTCCAGCCGTTGATCTGCTGGGTGGTGCCGCCGAACAGGCCGTTGGAGAGCACCTCGACGCCGGTCGGCACGGCCACCGACACGTCGAACTTCGCCTTGTCGGTCGGGTGGTTGTTGCTCGGGAACCACCACGGCGCGATGTCGGGCTGGTCGATCGCGAGCGCGCCGTCCGGGGTGCGCTTCCACGCCGTGTAGCCGTCCACCGCGTGGCTCGACGGCACGTCGGAGTAGGTCACGACGACCGTCACGTCCGAGCCCTTGCGCAGCGTGCCGCGCGGGTCGACCACGAGTTCGCCGCCGTTCTGGGAGAACGCGGCCACCTTGTTGTTGACCCGGACCGAGCTGACCTTCAGCAGGAAGTCGAGGTTGAACCGGCTCAGGTCCTGGGTGGTTTTGGCCAGGATCGTCGTCGTGCCGGAAAGGTTGTCGTTCGCCGGCTGGTAGTTGAGCCTGATGTCGTAATGGGAAACGTCGTACCCGCCGTTGCCCGCATTCGGGTAGTACGGGTCGCCGATGCCCGGTGCACCCGGCTGTGCCGCCGTCGCCGTGCCGGCGAGGAGCAGCAAGGACGCCGCGGTGGCGGTACCGAGGGTCAGCTTCGCTCTCAAGGACATGCGGCGAAGCTAGCCGCGACCGACGGCGGGCTGTACCCCCGACGGTAGGATTCCGCCTAATGGAATGAGCTGGACACGGCCGACTTCAACCGCGCGTGCAGATCGCGCAATTCGTGGCGTTCCGCCCGGATTTCCACCACGCGGATTCCGCTCGGCCGGTCGAGCGCGCGCCCCAACTCCTCGGCGGTGGCAACCGCGGTGTGCGGCACGCGGTACGCCGCGCACAACGACGCGAGGTCCACGCCGTGCGGCGTGCCGAAGACCCGCTCGAACGTCGGCGCGTGCTCCTTCGCGCCCTGCTCCAGCAGCGCGAAGATGCCGCCGCCGTCGTCGTTGAGCACCACGACGGTCAGGTCGGGGCGCGGCTCGCCGGGACCGATGAGCAGGCCGTTGGCGTCGTGCAGGAACGTGAGGTCGCCGATCAGCGCGAAGGTCGGGCCGCCGGCCAGCGCGATGCCCGCGGCGGTGGAGACGCTGCCGTCGATGCCCGCCACGCCCCGGTTGGCGTAGGTGCGCACGTCGTGGCGCGGCTCGGCGACCAGGTCGACGTCGCGGACGGGGTTGGACGAGCCGAGGAACAGGTTCGCGCCGGACGGCAGCGCGGCGACCAGGTCGCGGGCCACCCGCAGGCCGGTCGGCCAGGGCTCCCGCGCCAGCAGGTCGTCCACCACCTCGGCGACCGCCTTGTCCGCGTGCTGCCAGGCGGTGAGCCAGTCGTGGTCCACCTCGTGCTCGCCGAGGGCCAGGTCGGTGGACGTGTGCGTGGCCGCGAACTGCGGGTCGGGCCAGTCGGGCTCGTCGGACAGCACGTGCACGACCGGGGTGCGGGCGATGAGCCGCAGCACGCCGCGGGAGAGCGTGACGCGGCCGACGACCACCACCGCCTGCGGGGTGAGGTGGTCGGGCAGGTCGCCCGCGTTGAGCAGCAGCGCGCCGTGGCGCAGGCCGTGCCCGGTGGGCTCGGCGATCACCGGCCAGCCGGCGCGCTCGGCCAGGTCGGACGGGTCGCGGTCGGTGTCGCCGACGAGCACGAGGGTGCGCGGGCCGAGGTGGTCGGCCGGGCTGGTCGCAGTGGTCGTGCGGCGGGTCGTGCGGGTCCACGGCACGTCGAACGGGCGGCCGTCGAGGGACTCGGGCCAGTCCTCGTCGCCACCGGGCACCAGCGGCTCGCGGAACGGGACGTTGACGTGCACCGGGCCTTGGTCGCGGGCGGTGGCCACGGCGCGGCACACCAGGGCGCGCCACAGGCCGTTCTGGCCGGCGCGGCGCTCGGCGATGGGGAACTGGAGCGTGTCCGTGCCGAAGATGCGCTGCTGGTCCACGGTCTGGCTCGCGCCGGTGCGGTGCAGCTCGACCGGGCGGTCCGCGGTGAGCGCGATGAGCGGGACGCCCGCATGCCGGGCCTCCAGCACCGCGGGGTGCAGGTTCGCCACGGCGGTGCCCGAGGTGCAGGTGACGGCGGTGACCCCCGCGCCGCCCTTGGCCAGGCCCAGCGCCAGGAAGCCCGCGGTGCGCTCGTCCACCCGGACGTGCAGCGTGATCCGCCCGGCCGCGGCGGCGTCGTGCAGGGCGAACGACAGCGGTGCGTTGCGCGATCCGGGGCTCAGCACGACGTGCCGGACGTCGTTGCGGATCAGCTCGTCGACGAGCACCCTGGCCTGCGCGGTGGACGGGTTCACCCGGCCATTGTCGCGCAGCGCCCGACCAGGTGATTCCGCGCGCCGGGCGGACCGGGGCCCCCTCACCGCGCGGAGCGGGCATATTGTCCCTGCCGTGGCAGATCAGGACGTATCCGAGCTGTTCGACCCGACCCGCTGGAAGCGGGTGGAGGGCTTCGACTTCACCGACATCACCTACCACCGCGCGGTGGACCAGGGCACGGTGCGCATCGCGTTCAACCGGCCCGAGGTGCGCAACGCGTTCCGGCCGCACACCGTGGACGAGCTGTACCGCGCGCTGGACCACGCCCGGATGAGCTCGGACGTCGGCTGCGTCCTGCTCACCGGCAACGGCCCGTCGCCCCGCGACGGCGGCTGGGCGTTCTGCTCGGGCGGCGACCAGCGCATCCGCGGCCGCAGCGGCTACCAGTACGCGTCGGGCGAGACGGCCGACACCGTCGACCCGGCCAGGGCGGGCCGGCTGCACATCCTGGAGTGCCAGCGCCTGATCCGCTTCATGCCGAAGGTCGTCATCGCGGTGGTGCCCGGCTGGGCGGCCGGCGGCGGGCACAGCCTGCACGTGGTGTGCGACCTCACGCTGGCCAGCGCCGAGCACGCCCGGTTCAAGCAGACCGACGCCGACGTCGGCAGCTTCGACGGCGGCTACGGCTCGGCCTACCTGGCCCGGCAGGTGGGCCAGAAGTTCGCCCGCGAGATCTTCTTCCTCGGCCGCACGTACAGCGCCGACGACATGCACCGGATGGGCGCGGTCAACGCCGTCGTGCCGCACGCCGAGCTGGAGGACGCGGCGCTGGAGTGGGCGAAGGAGATCAACGGCAAGTCGCCGACCGCCCAGCGGATGCTGAAGTACGCGTTCAACCTGATCGACGACGGCCTGGTCGGCCAGCAGCTCTTCGCGGGCGAGACCACGCGCCTGGCGTACATGACCGACGAGGCCGTGGAGGGCCGCGACGCGTTCCTGGAGAAGCGCCCGCCGGACTGGTCCGACTACCCCTACTACTACTAGGCACCCATGATCACGATCGACCGACTGCGCGCCGCGTTGCGCGGCGAGGGCGACCCGGTGGCGACCCGGCCCGAGGCCCGGGTCCCGCTGCGGGGCTGGGAGACCGGGGCCGTGCTCGCGGTGGCGACCTCGGGCTCCACCGGCGAGCCGAAGACCGTGCTGCTCGGCGCGGACGCCCTGACCACGTCCGCCGAGCTGACCCACGCCCGCCTCGGCGGCCCCGGCACGTGGTTGCTCGCGCTGCCGACCACGCACATCGCGGGCATCCAGGTGCTCGTCCGGTCGGTCGTGGCGGGCACCGAGCCGGGGGTGATGGACCTCGCGCCGGGCTTCCGCGCGTCCGACTTCGCCGTCGCGGCGCGCCCGGTGCTGGCCCGGCCCGGCCCGCACTACACCGCGCTCGTGCCCACGCAGCTCGCCCGGCTGGTCGCGGCCGACGGGCCGGGCCTGGCCGCGGTGCGGCAGTTCGACGCCGTGCTGATCGGCGGCGCGGCCACCCCGCCCTCCGTGCTGCGGCGGGCGCGCGACCTCGGCGTCCGGGTGGTGACCACGTACGGCATGAGCGAGACGTCCGGCGGCTGCGTCTACGACGGGCTGGCGCTCGACGGCGTGCGCGTGCGGCTGGTGGACGGCCGGGTCGAGGTCGGCGGGCCGGTGCTCGCGCTCGGCTACCAGGGCGGCGAGCGGTTCGGCGAGTGGTTCCGCACCGGCGACCTGGGCCGGATCCGCCCGGACGGCACGCTGGAGGTGCTGGGCCGCGCCGACGACGTGATCATCAGCGGTGGGGAGAACGTCGCGCCCCTCGCGGTCGAGCGGGCGCTGACCGCGCAGGCGGGCGTGCGCGAGGCGTGCGTGGTGGGCCTGCCCGACCCCGAGTGGGGTCAAGTGGTGGCCGCGGCCGTGGTGCCGGAGGATCCGGGTGACCCGCCCGACGCGGACGAGCTGTGCGCGGCGGTCGGCGAGGTGGTGGGGCGGTTCGCCATGCCGAAGCGGGTCGCGTTCGTGTCGGAACTGCCGCTGCGAGGTCCGGGCAAGGTGGACAGGAGAGCGGTCGCTAGCTCGTTTGGGTGAGTTTCTGTCGAGTTGTCAATCTTGTTGGTTGACAGGTAACCACACAGGCGATTGGCTCGGCAGCGCCGGGACGCGCGGCCCTGCAGCGGTCCCCTCCGCACCGCGCGTCCGGACGAGGAGTGCTGCGATGACCAGGCGCTACCTGCTGATACCGCTCGCCGTCGCCACCGTCCTGACCGCGGGGCTCGTCGCACCCGCCGCAGCCGCGGGCGCGACCGAGTGGCGAGCCGACCTGACCACCGTGGACGCCGACGACAACGGCGTCACCACGCACGACGGCGCGGTGCGGCTCGACCGCGCCGCGCCGACGCCCGCCAGCGCGCGGGCCGCGCTGCGGACCGGGTTCCTGCAACTCGACCCGCGCACCCTCGCCGCGCCGGTGAACGCCGTCGCGGCGACCGTGAAGAGCACCGTGCCCGCCGGGGCGGAGGTCGCCGTGGACGTGCGCGGCGCGCTCGGCGACGGGCAGTGGACCGAGTGGGTCGAGGCGCGCCCCGACGCGCCGGCCGTGCTGCCGACCGCCGTCACGACCGTGCAGGTCCGGCTCGCGCTCACGGCCGAGAAGGCGTCGCCCGAGGTCAGCCGGCTCGACCTGCGGGCGTTCACGACGGTCGCGGCGGCGGGGGTCGGCGCGCAGGCCGCGGGCCTGTCCTACCGCGTCTACGCCACCCGCGAGGGCCTGGTCGGCGGCACCACGGCGAACGGGCACGTCATCGTGAGCCGCGACCACTTCGTCGCCCTGCCGTCGCGGCGCGGCCTGTCCGCCAAGGGCACCGGCACCTACAGCGTCCGGGTGTGCGCGGCGAACGGCCGGTGCGAGTGGGCGCCGGTGTGGGACGTCGGCCCGTGGAACACCAAGGACGACTACTGGAACCCGTCGTCCACCCGCGAGATGTGGAAGGACCTGCCGCAGGGCAAGCCGGAGGCGCAGGCCGCGTACCAGGACGGCTACAACGGCGGCAAGGACCAGTTCGGCCGGGCCGTGGCCAACCCGGCGGGCATCGACCTGGCCGACGGCACGTTCTGGGACGGCCTGCAGCTCACCGACAACGCCTGGGTCACCGTCACCTACCAGTGGACCGGTTCCGGCCCGGCCGGGTTCATCCGCACCGCGGGCGACCCGCTGAACGTGCGCAGCGGCGCGACCTCCACCGCCTCCCAGGTCGGGCTGGCCGCGAACTACGCGCAGGTGCGGGTCGAGTGCCAGGTCACCGGCCAGTCGGTGACGGGCAGCCAGGGCACGTCGAACATCTGGTACCGGATCGCGACGGGCAAGTTCGTCGCGCGGGCGTACGTGTCGGGCGTCTCCGGCGCCACCGCCTGCTGATCACGGCCACCCGGGAGCGGGTCCCCGTTCACCATGTCGGAGGATGTCCGGCATGGCCACAGTCGCCCAGTGGGTATCGGGGACCCGCCCCCGCACGCTGCCGAACTCGATCGCGCCGGTGCTGGTGGGCGCGGGCGCCGCGCACCACATCGACGGGTTCAACGCGGCGTGGGCGCTGCTGGCGCTGGTGGTGTCGGTCGCGTTGCAGGTGGGCGTGAACTACGCCAACGACTACTCCGACGGCATCCGCGGCACGGACGCCGACCGGGTCGGGCCGTTCCGGCTGGTCGGGTCGGGCGCGGCCAACCCGAAGGCGGTGCGGGCGGCGGCGTTCGCGGCGCTGGGCGTGGCGGCGGTGGCGGGCCTGGTGCTCGTGCTGCTGACCGGCCGGTACTGGATGGTGGCCTTCGGCGCGGTGTGCATCGCGGCGGCGTGGTTCTACACCGGCGGGCGCAAGCCGTACGGGTACGCGGGCCTCGGCGAGCTGGCCGTGTTCGTGTTCTTCGGCCCGGCGGCGGTGCTGGGCACGCTGTACGTGATGACCGGCGAGGTCACCGGGATCGGCATCGGCGGCGCGGTCGCGATGGGCTCCTTCTCCACCGGCGTGATGATCGCGAACAGCCTGCGCGACATCCCGACCGACGTGCGGGCGGGCAAGCGCACGCTGGCGTCCACCCTGGGCGACCGCGACTCCCGCCGCCTCTACCTGGCGCTGGTCTGCATCCCGTTCGTGATCACCCTGGCGATCGGCCTGCGCGTCCCGCTGGCGCTGATCGGGTTCCTCGCCCTGCCCCTGGCGATCATCGGCGCGCGGCGCGTGCTGGGCGGCGCGAAGGGGCGCGACCTGATCCCCGTGCTGCGCGACACCGGCCTGGCCATGCTGGTGTGGGGCATCGCCGTGCCGGTCGCGCTCGTGCTGGGCTGAGACATTCGGCCATTGGTGGCCGATACCGCGCATCCGGGGCCGACCGGCCGACCGGGGCGCTAGAACGGTGGCATGGGCGGGCTGCGGGCGTTCGGGTCGCTGTGCGCGGGCGTGGCCGTGCTCGTCGTGTGCTGGTCGGCGGCGTTGGCGACGCTCGCCGGGATGATGATGGTCCAGCCGGGCCGGGGCTGGTGGACGTTCCTCGGCATCCCCCTCGTGCTGGTCCTCCTCGCCGTCGGGTTCGGCCTGGCGATGGCGCACGACGAGGCGTCGGGCTCCGGCGGGACCCTGAACGCGCTCATCGTGTTCTTCCTCGTGGCGTGCGGCGCGCTCATGGTGGCGGGCGGCGTGGCGTACTTCTCCGGCGCGCAGGTCTACCAGGCGCACCTCGGCACGCGGGCCGAAGCGGTCATCTCGTCCACCATCGGGTTCAACGGCGAGTCCGGCGGCGTGGTGAGGCGCTGGTACTACGTCGACGACGCCGTCACCGGCGAAAGCCTCGGCCCCCTGGCGACCCCGCCCGAGAACGCGGAGGAGGGCACGCGCGTCACGGTCCTCGTGGACCCCCACGGCTGGATCCGACCCGTGCCCGCCGACAGCGCGGCAAGGACGGCGGCGCCGACCGCGATCGCGCTCGGCGCGGCGGGCGTCGTGCTCCTCGGCGCCCTCGCCGTGCTCGCGACGGGGTTGTGGGCGTCCGCTACCAGGCGTCCTCGGTGAAGCTCATCGGCTCGTCGTCGTCGGCCGGTTCGGGCTTGGGGGGTGCGACGCGGGGCTCCTCGCCGCGGCACAGGGCGGTCAGGGCGTCGCGGTCGGCTTCCAGCGCCGCCTTCACGCCCCGGTCGTCCGCGGCCTCGCCCATGAGCACCTGCCGCCAGCTCAGGTAGCCGCCCGCGATCCGCCGCTGCAACGCCTGCAACTCCGGCGACGCGGCGTTCGACTTCGCGTACTGCATGACCCGTCGCACGTCGTCGGCCGACGGTTCCCGCTGCGGCCGGCGCAGCGCCGCCGCCTCGCGCATCGCCTTGTCGGCATCGGCGACCGACCTGCTCAGCACGTCCTCGGCCGTGAGCACCTCGGCAGTCCGCCACGCGATCACCGCAAACCCCTTTCTCGCGCCGATCCCGCTGCGACGCACGCGGGCCGCCGCGCGTTCCCTCGAAGTCGCGAATCACCCGCTCCACGTGCCGGTGGCGCGGAACCGGGTCAGGGTGGCCAGGTGCGGTTCGAGGTCCAGGCCCTGCGCGGCCACCCACTCGTCGTCGTAGTAGGTGTGCGCGTACCGCTCACCGCCGTCGCACAGCAGGGTCACCACGCTGCCGCGCAGCCGCGACGCCCGCATCTCCGCGATCAGCTGGAACGCGCCCCACAGGTTCGTGCCGGTGGACCCGCCCACGCGCCGGCCCAGCACCTGCTCGACGTGCCGGATGGTGGCCAGCGACGCCGCGTCCGGCACCTTGATCATCCGGTCGATGACCGCGGCGATGAACGACGGCTCCACCCGCGGCCGGCCGATGCCCTCGATGCGCGAGCCCCGGGTGCCGGTCAGCGACGGGTCGCGGTCGCGCCAGGCGTCGAAGAACACCGAGTGCTCCGGGTCCACCACGGCGAGCCGGGTCCGCAGCTTGCGGTAGTGGATGAACCGGCCGATGGTGGCGCTCGTGCCGCCGGTGCCTGCGCCGACCACGACCCACTCCGGCTCCGGCTTGTCCTCCAGCGCCATCTGCTGGAACACCGACTCCGCGATGTTGTTGTTGCCGCGCCAGTCCGTGGCCCGCTCGGCGTGCGTGAACTGGTCCATGAAGTGCCCGTCCAGCTCCGCCGCGAGCCGCCGGGACTCGTCGTAGATCGCGCCCGGCTCGTCCACGAAGTGGCACTGCCCGCCCTGGCGCTCGATCAGCGCCACCTTCTCCGGGCTGGTCGACCGCGGCATGACCGCGATGAACGGCAGCCCGAGCAGCCGGGCGAAGTACGCCTCGGACACGGCCGTCGAACCGGACGACGCCTCGATCACCGGCGTGCCGCCGACCACCCAGCCGTTGCAGATCGCGTACAGGAACAGCGACCGGGCCAGGCGGTGCTTGAGCGAGCCCGTGGGGTGGGTGGACTCGTCCTTCAGGTAAAGGTCGATACCCCACTCCGGTGGGAGGGGGAACGTCAGCAGGTGCGTGTCGGCGCTGCGGTTGGCGTCCGCCTCGATGATGCGGACGGCCTCGCACACCCACTCCCGGGTCCGGGAGCTGCATCGGTCTACCGAAAGGGTCACGCCGGCAGGTTAACTTCTGCGGCGTGACCCCACTCCCGATCGCCCCGCTCACCGGCTGCCTGCTGGCCGGAGCCGTCGGCGACGCGCTCGGCGGCTCGATCGAGTTCGACCGGATCGACCGCATCCGCGGCCGGTTCGGCCCGGCCGGCCTGACCGACTACGCCCCCGCGTACGGCCGGCTCGGCGCGATCACCGACGACACCCAGATGACGCTGTTCACGCTGGAAGGGCTCGTGCTGGCCCGTCGGCGCGGCAGCGACCCGGTGCACGAGGTGCGCGTGGCGTACGCCCGGTGGCTGCGCACGCAGGGCGGCCCCGAGGTCACCCGCGACGGGTGGCTGCTGGACGTGCCGGAACTGCACGACCGGCGCGCGCCCGGCACCACGTGCCTGACCGCGTTGCGCTCCGGCGTGCCGGGCACGGTGGACGCGCCGATCAACGACTCGAAGGGCTGCGGCGCGGTGATGCGTGCCGCGCCGGTGGCGTTGTGGTCCGACGACGTGCACGAGGTGTTCGAGCTGGCCGCCGCCACCGGCGCGCTGACCCACGGCCACCCCAGCGGCTACCTGTCCGCGGGCGTGCTGGCGGTGCTGGTGCAGCAGTTGCTGGCGGGCGCGTCGCTGCCGGCCGCGATCGGGGTGGCGCGGGCCGAGCTGGTCGGGTGGGACGGGCACGAGGAGCAGTTGGCCCTCCTCGACCTCGCCGTGGAGCTGGGCGTGGGCGGCGTGCGCCCGACGCCCGAGGTGATCGAGACGACGCTGGGCGGCGGTTGGGTCGGCGAGGAGGCGTTGGCGATCGCGGTGCTGACCGCGCTGGCCGCGCGCGACCTGGCGGACGGGCTGCTGCTCGCGGTCAACCACTCGGGTGACAGCGACTCGACCGGCGCGCTGTGCGGGAACCTGCTCGGCGCGCGGGACGGCGTCGGGGCCATCCCCCGGCACTGGCTGGACGTGCTGGAGCTGCGGGACGTGGTGGAGCGCCTGGCCGGCGAGGCGGAGGCCGCGTTCGGCCGGTGAGGGGCGGGGCGGCGGAGGGTTGACCCGCCTTAATCTACATAGATAGGCTTGGCGCGTGGAACCGCTCGGGCGCATCGGAGGGGCCACCGTCGACGTGCTGGAGGTGCTGCTCGGCAGCGACCGGCCGCGCTGGGGCCTGGAGATCATCAAGCTGACCGGGCGGCCGTCCGGCAGCGTCTACCCGCTGCTCGACCGCCTGGAACGGGCCGGGTGGGTCACGTCGTCGTGGGACGACGACAGCGAACGCCGCGGCCCGCGCCGCCGGATGTACGTGCTCACGCCGGACGGCGCCCGCGAGGCGACCCGGGTGTGCGCGAGGAAGGCCCGACCCGTGCCCGTCACCCGACCGGAGGTAGCCCGATGACCCGACTCGCCCTGGCCCTGGTCCGCGCGGCGGCCGCGTTCCTGCCGCGCGGGCAGCGGGACCGCTACCTGGAGCAGTGGCGCGCCGACGTGCGGGGCGCGCGCGAGGTGGGCCTGCACCCGCTCGGGGTGGCGTTCGGCGCGGCCCGCATCGCGCGCCGCGAGCGCCCGCCGACACCGCTGCCCGTCGGCCCGCTGGCGCTGGCCCTGCGGCTGCGCGAGAGCACGAACATCGGCGCGGTGCTGGCCGTGGTGCTGCTGGCCAACCTCGGCGGGACGATCCTGCTGGTGGTCTAGGCCGTGCCGCCGCCGCGCCCGGCACGCCACCGCCGGATCCGACGGGACGGTCCGGCGGTCTAGGCGGCGTCGCCGCGCAGCTGGGCGCGCAGCTTCTCGCGTTCGGCGCGGCGCGCGGCCTGCTTGACCTCCAGGCCCTGCGCGACCCGCGCGCGCAGGCCGCTGAACACGAACAGCGACAGCGGCAGCGCCACCACCACGCCCACGGCCAGCGCCACCAGCAGCGGCACGTTGACGAGCACGAGCAGCGCGGTGACCGCGGCGACCATGCCCAGGCGTGCGCAGATGTAGAGCGTCACATCACGACCCAGGTGCACGGTTCCCCAGGTTACGCGTCGTCCGCGGCGCCGGCCGCCGCGGTGTTCGGCCGGCCCTCGAACCGGGTCGACAACACGACCGTGGTGCGGGTGCGGGCGACGCCCTGGATGCGCCGCAACCGGCCGAGGGAGCGCTCCAGGTCGTCCACCGTGGCGACCCGGACCTTCACGATGAACGACTCGTCGCCCGCCACCCGGTAGCACGACTCGACCTCGACCAGCTCGCCCAGCGCGACCGCCAGCTCGTCGTCGTCCGCGGTGTCGGTGGGGTGGATGCTGACCAGCGCCGTGACCCCGAGGCCGACCGCGCTCGGGTCGACCACGGCGTGGTAGCCGACGATCACGCCGGTGGCTTCCAGCTTGCCGACCCGCTCGTGCACGGCGGAGGCCGACAGGCCCACCTTCCGGCCCAGGTCGGCGTAGGTGGCCCGGCCGTTCTCGCGCAGGGCGGCGATGATCTGGCGATCAAGAGCGTCCACCGGTCACAGGGTAGGCCCACCCCCGGCGATGTCCGAACCGCACGCTTCGTCCCTTACTACCTCTTTACCATCACCCAAGCGTTCGAGTACCCGATGGGTGAGGTGCCACGATGCGTCCGGTACGTCTGTTCGCCATCGGGGAGGAAAGCCGTGACCGTGACGCAGGGACACCAGGGGGAACGCCTGCTGACGCCGGGCGAGGTCGCGAACCTGTTCCGGGTCGACCCGAAGACGGTCACCCGCTGGGCGACCGCGGGCCGGATCGGTTCGATCCGCACGCCGGGCGGCCACCGCAGGTTCCGCGAGTCGGAGGTCCAGGAGCTGTTGTCCCAGCTCACCACCGAGGCGACCGAGCCCGTCCGGCACTGAGCACGTGCACCTCCGCGACACGGGTAATCTCGTGGCAAAGGAGGTGGCGACCATGCTCTACCTGCTCGCGGTGGTCGGTGCGCTCACCATCGCCGTGCTGCTGTGGCGCGCGTTCGGGCCGGACCGGGTCGATACCGCCCCCAGCCGTCGGTTCGTGGCGCCCGACGACAACCCCGACTTCCTGCGCAAGCTCGGCGAGCAGCGCAAGAAGAAGGCGGACGACGAGGAGTGAGACGGCGGAGGGGCCTCGGTCGAGGCCCCTCGTCGCGCGCTAGTTGTTCGGGAAGTCGTCGGCCACCGTGGCGGCCAGCTCCAGCAGCGCGAGCCGGGTGTCCGGGGCGAGCTTGTCCAGCTCGATCTCCGCGCCCTCCTCCAGGTGCGTGTCGAACGGGATCCGCACCACGGCGCGGCAGCGCTGGGCGAAGTGCGCGGCCAGCTTGTCCAGGTCGACCTTGCCCGAGCCCGGCCGCACGGAGTTGATCACCGCGACGGACTTCGCGACCAGGTCGCGGTAGCCGTGGGCGTCCAGCCAGTCCAGCGTCGCCGCCGAGGTCTGCGCGCCGTCCACCGAGCCGGACGAGACCAGCACCAGCGAGTCGGCCTGGTCGAGCACGCCCTTCATGGCCGAGTGCATCAGGCCGGTGCCGCAGTCGGTGAGCACGATGTTGTAGAACAGCTCCAGCAGCGCCATCGTGCGCAGGTAGTCCTGGTCGCTGAACGCCTCCGACACGGCCGGGTCCTGCTCGGACGCCAGCACCTCCAGGCGGCTCGGCGACTGCGACGTGTAGGCGCGCACGTCGCTGTACCGGGTGATCTTCGAGGCGTCGCGCAGCAGGTGCCGCACGGTCGCCGTGGTCTCCCGGGGCACCTTCAGCGCCAACGTGCCGCGGTCGGGGTTGGCGTCCACCGCGATGACCCGGTCGCCGCGCAACGAGGAGAACGTGGAGCCGAGCGTGGTCGTCGTCGTGGTCTTGCCGACGCCGCCCTTGAGGCTCAGCATCGCGATCTTGTAGCAGCCGCGCAGGGGCTGGTTGATCCGGGTGATCAGCTCGCGCCGGCGGATGTCCGCGGGGCTCTCGCCGAGGTTGACCAGGCCGCCGGTGATCGAGTGCAGCGTCTTGCGCCAGCCGGACTGCGGGGGCCGCTTCGCGCGCTTGATCAGCTGCTGCGAGGAGACCTCGTTGGCGTTGGCGCGCTGGGGCGGCTGCGGCTGGACGCTCTGCGGGAAGTTGTTGGGGAACCCGCCCTGGTACTGGGGCTGACCGGGCTGGCCGGGGGCCGGGTACGCGCCGGACGGGCCGCCGGACACCTGGTACGCCCCCGACGGGCCGCCGGAGACCTGGTGGGGACCGGACTGCTGACCCGAGACCTGGTACGGGCCGGACTGCTGACCGGACACCTGGTACGGACCCGACTGCTGACCCGAGACCTGGTACGGACCCGACTGCTGACCCGGCGCCGGGTAGGGGCCGGACTGCGCCGGGAAGCCGCCCGACGGCGGACCGGTCACCGGGCCGGACGCCGACGGGTCCAGGTAGACGGTCTGCGGGTCGACGTAGTGGGCTCCCGATCCCGGCTCGACCTGGTAGCCGCCCGACTGGTTCGGGTTGGGCTGCTGCCCGTCCCCTCCGGCCGGCTGCTGCCACGACGGCTCAGGATTCTCGTAGCGACCGGTCACCGCTGGGGTCCTCCCTGAGCGAAGCGGATCGAGACCTCCCCGACCCCACGCGTCCGACGGTAGTCGGCGACCAGTGGTTCCTCGACACTGGGTGTGCGCTCAGCCACGTGCTCCGCGACGGGCCGCCGACACCGCGTGACTGGTGGTCTACGGGATCAGCCGACCCCGGCGTACGAGTGCAACCCAGTCGTTACGAGGTTGATGAAGAACAGGTTGAACACGGTCAGCGCGAAGCCGAGCGAGTTGATCCAGGCGGCGGGCCGGCCGCGCCACCCGGCCGTCGCGCGCGCGTGCAGGTACGCCGCGTAGACCACCCACGAGACGAACGCGACCGTCTCCTTGGGGTCCCAGCCCCAGAACCGGCCCCACGCCGCCTCGGCCCAGATCGCGCCGCAGATGATCCCGATGGTGAACAGCGGGAACGCGAAGACCGTGCTGCGGTAGGCGAGCCGGTCGAGCACGTCGGCGTCGGGCAGCCGGCGGAACCGGGCCCGGCCGGAGGACTTCATCAGGTACAGCACGCTGGCCACGCCGGGCACCAGCAGCACGCCGCTGGACACGGAGATCACCGACACGTGCACCACGAGCCAGTACGACTGGAGCGCCGGCTGCACGGGCGCGGCGTCGGCGTAGAGAACCGTGCCGCCGAGGAACATCAGGATCACGATCGGCACGAGCACGAACCCGCCGAGCCGGCGCACCGGGAACGTGCGGGACAGCACCAGCCACGTGACGACGGCCGCGAGCGTCAGCATCGAGCCGTACTCGTACATGTTGCCCCACGGCGCGCGTTCGGTCGCGAGACCGCGCAGCACCAGCGAGGCGGCCTGGAGCAGCGCGCCGAGGACGGCCAGCGCCACGCCCATGCGGCCCAGGCGCTCGGCGCGGGACCGCTCCGGCCTGACGACCAGGCCCGGCGTCCACGTGCCGTCGGCCTGCGTCCCGCCCGCGGCGACCGCGCCCGACGCCGGGGCGCCGGCCAGTTCGCGCTCCCGGGCCTTCGCGGGCCGGGCGAACGCCGCCTCGCACAGGTACAGCACGGCGGCGAAGAAGTAGATCGCCACGGCCGCGCCGTAGGTCCAGTCGCTGTAGGTCGCCAGGGCCGCGTTGACCGGCATCAGCTCTCCTCCTTGTCGGCGGACGGGTCACGGGGGTCCACCAGGTCGCGGGCCAGCCCGGTGAACTCCTCGCCGTACCCGGCCTGGTCGGTGCGCGCGAGGCCGCCGACCTCGATGACGGTACGCCCGCCGTCCCCGGGCGTCGCCCGGACCCAGACCCGGCGGCGCTTGATGCTGAGCGAGACGCCCAGCCCCAGGATGACCAGCACCGAGAACACCAGCACCCACACCTGCGTCGGGTCGTGGGACACCTGCAACGACACCCAGTCGCGGACGCCGTCGAAGCGGATCACGGTGCCGTCGTCCAGGGTCAGCTCCTCGCCGACCTTGAGGTTCTGCCGGGCGACCTTGGTGAGCTTGCCGTCCTCCACCATCTTCCGGTCGATCGAGAAGATGGACTGGCCGCGCCCGGAGTCGGTGCCGAGGTCGCCGCGGTAGACGTCGACCGCCACCGCCGGGTCGTTCGCGGCGGGGAACGCGGAGTCCAGCAGCTCACCGCGGAACGCGGCGGTCGGCGCGAGGAGGCCGGTGATCGCGAGCTGGCTCTTGCGGCGCTGCTCGGCGTCCGGCACGTTCGGCGGGTCGAACTTCGTCGCGCCCTCGGAGGCCAGCGTCAGGAGGTTCACCGGCCGCCACTGGGTGGCCCCGGTGCGGGTCTCGCCGTTGGGGAAGGTGACCGTGAACAGCGGCGTGTAGCCGTGGCCGAGCAGGTAGAGCCGGTCGCCCGCGGTGCGCAGGGGGCTGTTGACCTCCAGCGGGTACGGCCGCCAGGTGCCGGTCTCCAGGTCCGCGCCGGACTGGTAGGCGATGGACGCTCGGTAGCTCTCGGCCTGCCCGTTGTGCAGGTAGGTGGCCTCGAAGTCGTCCACCTTCACGCAGAACTGGTTGAGGTTCGTGCCGTCGACGCGCAGGCCGGGGCGGAACGTGTCGTAGTTGTAGACGCCCGAGTTGCAGAACTGGTCGCCGTTGGCCTGCACGATGACCTGGCCCTCGTAGCCGAACATCTTGCCCAGCGCGAAGGCCACCAGCAGGCCCAGCAGCGAGAAGTGGAACACCAGGTTGCCGGTCTCGCGCAGGAACCCGCGCTCGGCGCTGACCGTCCGGGAGCCGTCGGGCTCCTCGCGGACGACCTTGCGCCAGCCCTTGAGCCGGCGTTCGGCGTGCTCGACCACGGCCTGCGGCGACGCGGTCGTCTCGGCCGACGCGTGGTGCGGCATGCGGGACAGGTTGCGCGGCGTCAGCACCGGCTTGGCGCGCATCTGCTTGAAGTACTCGAACGTGCGCGGCAGCAGGCAGCCGACCAGCGACACGAACAGCAGCACGTAGACCGCGGAGAACCAGACGCTGGCGTAGACGTCGAAGAACTGCAGCTCGTCGAGGAACCGGCCCCACCAGCCGTGCTCCGCGATGTACTCGTCCACCTTCACCGCGTTCAGCGAGCGCTGCGGCAGCAGCGCGCCGGGCATCGCGCCGAGGGCGAGCAGGAACAGCAGGGTCAAGGCGGTGCGCATGGCCGTGAGGCCGCGCCACGTGTTGCGCAGGAAGGCGAGGACGGTACCCACTACAGCGGCAGTTCCAGGTCGGTGATCACGGCGTCGCGCAGCCAGGCGACGAAGTCGCCCCACAGGCCGGTGACCAGGGCCACGCCCACGGCGATCAGCAGCACGCCGCCGAAGACCTGGACCTGGCGGACGTGCGAGCGCAGCCAGCCGGTCGTCCGGACCGCCCAGCGCGCGCCCAGCGCGATGAGGATGAACGGCAGGCCGAGGCCCAGGCAGTAGGCCAGCACGAGCAGGCCGCCGCGGGCGGTGACCGAGCCGACCTCGGTGCTGCGGGTCAGCGCCAGCACGCCCATCAACGTCGGTCCGATGCACGGGGTCCAGCCGAGCGCGAACACCCCGCCGAGCAGGGGCGCGCCGAAGAGGCCGGCACGCGGCGTGCGGTGCACGCGGACGTCGCGCTGCAACGCCGGGACGAGGCCGATGAACACCAGGCCCATGGCGATGGTGATGACACCGCCGATGCGCTGGAGCAGGTCGCCCTGCAACCAGAACAGGTCGGTCAACCCGAGCACGACGAACGAGGTCAGGGCGAACACGGCGGTGAAGCCGAGGACGAACAGCAGCGCCGCGCCGGCGACCCGCCAGCGGCCGGTCTTGCGCGCCTCGCCGTCCTGGACCGCGGGCGCCTCCGCGCCGACCAGGCCCGCCAGGTACGCCAGGTAGCCGGGGACCAGGGGCACCACGCACGGGGAGGCGAACGAGATCGCCCCGGCCAGCACCGCCAGCCCGGTGGCGAGCAGGATCGGGCCCGAGGTGGCCAGATCGGTCGGGTTCACGGGGTTCAGGGTAGGTATCCACGACTTGACGCCGTGCACCGGCATCCCTTATGGGCGACTCAGGTCACAGTGACGGAGTGGCCCGGTTGTGCCTCGATCGGCGGCACGGGCAGCGGACAGCGGTGATCTCCTACCCGTTTTGGGCCCGTTCAAACCAAACCATCAACCCTTGTGGGTTAGCGCTCAACTCCATAGCGTGACTGCATGCGCGCACTTCGGGCCGCCTTGGCCGTGCTGGCCGTCGCCTCCGCCGTCGTCGCCGCTCCCCTGCCCGGCGGCGCTGCGGAGCGCGCCGAGCCGGCCGTGGAGTGGCTGGAGGTCTTCGCGCCGGACGGCACGATCTCGCGGACGCCCGTCCCGGTCGCCGTCGAGACCCGCGCCGCGCCCGCCGAGGTGTCCGCCGCCGTGGTGCCCGTTCAGCAGACCGGCGCGCCCGACCAGCGGTTCGACCTGGTGTTCGTGGGCGACGGCTACACGGCCGACGAGCTGGACTCGTTCCACGACCACGTGGTGGGCAAGTGGGAGGAGCTGGCCTCGGTGGAGCCGTTCAAGTCCTACCGGCAGCACTTCAACGTCTGGCAGGTCGACGTGGTGTCGAACGAGTCGGGCGTGGACCACGACCCGACGCTCGGCGTCGAGCGCGACACCGCCCTCGACATGGGCTTCTGGTGCCAGGGCCGGGACACCCAGACCGAGCGCCTGCTGTGCGTGAACCAGACCAAGGCCGCCCAGTTCGCCGCGCTCGCGCCGGAGGCCGACCAGGTCATCGCGCTCGGCAACACCGCCAAGTACGGCGGCGCGGGCGGCGGAGTGGCGACCGCGGCCGGCGCGAACGACCAGGCCGGGCAGATCGCGGTGCACGAGCTGGGCCACTCGATCGGCGGGCTGGCCGACGAGTACGACTACCCGTACGACCGGTACGGCGGCGCGGAGCCGACCGAGGTGAACGTGACCGCCGACCCGACCGGCGCGAAGTGGTCCGCCTACCTCGGCCAGGCGTCGCCGGACGGCGGTGTGGTCGGCGCGTTCGAGGGCGCGCGGTACCACCGGTACGGCCTGTACCGGCCCACCGAGAACTCGGTCATGCGCACGCTGGGGCGCGAGTTCAACCTGATCGGCCGGGACGCGATGGTCGCCGCGTTCCGGGCGAAGGTGCCCGGACTGCGCTGACGGCTACTCCGCGGCCAGGTCCTTGACCAGTTGCAGCAGGTCGGTCGCGATCACGGGCCCCAGGAACGCCGCCGCCACGCGGTGCTGCTTGTCGAGCACGAACGTGGACGGCACGGTGTTCGGCGGCAGGCCGCGGAACGACAGCATCGCCCGGCCGGACTGGTCGTAGATCGACGGGTAGCTCAGCTTCCGGTTGGTCATGAAGTCGCGGGGCGACTCGGTCGAGCTCTCCTTGACGTCCACGCCCAGCACCTGCACGCCCAGCGGCCCGGTCTCGTCCTGGACCTTCTGCAGCTCCGGCGCCTCGGTCCGGCACGGCGGGCACCACGCGCCCCAGATGTTGACGACCACGACCTTGCCCGCGTAGTCGTCCAGGGAGATCGTCTTGCCGTCCTCCATCAGGCTCGGACCGGTCAGGCCCTTCACCGGCTTGCGCTCGTCGCCCTCGTAGCGCAGCTTGGTCTCGCCGTTGGGCGCGACGAGCTGGAACTCCGAGCCCGCCACCACCGCGTCGTCCCCGGTCGAGCAGCCCGCCAGGACCAGGACCGCGGCGGCGAGGCCCGCCAGCGCCGATCGCGCCCTCATGCGCCGGTCACCCTCGGGTTGGTCGCGCCGACCGGCTCGGTGTAGACCACGCGCACCAGCTGCTCCCCCTCGAACACCAGGCTGGTCAGCGACGCGAGCGAGCACTCGCGGCGACGCGGGTCGTGCCACATTCGCTTGCCCTCCACGAACCTGCGCAGCGTCCAGATCGGGAGCTGGTGGGACACGCACACCGCCTCGTGGCCCTCGGCCACCGCGCGGGCCCGCTGCACCGCGCCGAGCATCCGGTGCGCGATCGCCAGGTACGGCTCGCCCCACGACGGCCGGAACGGGTTGACCAGCTTCGGCCAGTGCTTCGGCGAGCGCAGCGCGCCGTCGCCGACGGCCACCTTCAGGCCCTCGAACCGGTTGTCCGCCTCGATCAGCCGGTCGTCGGTGGCCAGCTCCAGCCGGTGCGAGTCGGCGATCGGCGACGCGGTCTGCTGCGCCCGCTCCAGCGGTGACGCGACGACGTGCGCGATGTCGTGGTCGGCGAGGTGCTCGGCCACGGTCAGGGCCTGCCGCTGGCCGCGCTCGGACAGCCTGAAGCCCGGCAGGCGGCCGTAGAGGATGCCGGTCGGGTTGTGCACCTCGCCGTGCCGCAGCAGGTGGACGACGGTGCGGCTCACCGGGCCACCCCCTCGGGGGCGGTGGCGCTCGCGGCGGCGCGGGCGGCGTGCGGGAGGGCGTCGGCGACGACCTCGAAGTCCGCGTCGGTCATGGCGGCGTTGACGAACCACGCCTCGAACGCGCTCGGCGGCGCGTACACGCCGCGTTCGAGCAGGGCGTGGAAGAACGGTGGGAAGCGCCACGTCTCGGCGGCCTGGGCGCCGGCGTAGTCGGTCACCTCGCGGTCGGTGAAGAACACGCTGACCAGGTTCCCGGCGAACTGCACGCGGTGCGCGACGCCCGCCTCGGTGAGCGCGGCGGTGAACAGCGCGCCCAGGCGCGTGGCGTTGGCGTCCAGGGTGCGGTAGACGTCGTCGGTGGCGGCGCGCAGCGTGGCCAGGCCCGCGGCGACCGCGACCGGGTTGCCGGACAGCGTGCCCGCCTGGTAGACCGGGCCGGACGGGGCCAGCTTCGCCATCACGTCCGCGCGGCCGCCGAACGCCGCGGCGGGCAGGCCGCCGGACATGACCTTGCCGAACGTGTAGAGGTCGCCCGCGACGTTCTCCAGGCCGTACCAGCCGGCGCGGGACACCCGGAAGCCGGTCATGACCTCGTCCATGACCAGCAGCGCGCCGTCGGCCTCGCAGAGCCGCTTCAGCTCGGCGTTGTGCTTCGGCGCGACCGCGCCCATGTTGCCCGCGGCGGCCTCCGTGATCACGCAGGCGATCTCGCCGGGGTGCTCCTCGAACGCCCGGCGGACGGCGTCGAGGTCGTTGTAGGGCAGCACGAGCGTGTCGGCGGCCTGGGCGCCGGTGACGCCCGGCGACGTGGGCAGGCCGAGCGTGGCGACGCCGGAGCCGGCCTGGGCGAGCAGGGCGTCCACGTGGCCGTGGTAGCAGCCGGCGAACTTGACCACCTTGCGGCGGCCGGTGAAGCCGCGGGCCAGCCGGATCGCGCTCATCGTGGCCTCGGTGCCGGAGTTGACCAGGCGGACCCGGCGCACCGGGGCGACCCGGTCGATGATCTCCTCGGCCAGCTCGACCTCGCCCTCGGTGGGCGTGCCGAAGGACAGGCCGCGGGTGGCGACCTCGCGCACGGCCCGCACCACGTCCGGGTGAGCGTGCCCGAGGATCATCGGGCCCCAGGAGGACACCAGGTCGACGTACCGGTTGCCGTCGGCGTCCCACAGGTGCGGGCCCTCGCCGCGCACCATGAACCTCGGCGTGCCGCCGACCGAGTGGAAGGCCCGTACCGGGGAGTTCACGCCACCGGGGATCACCGCCGCCGCGCGCTCGAACAGTGCCTGGGATCGCGTCGCTGTCACGGGGTCCAGTCTCACACGTCGGGTTCGGCGACCTGCTCCCGACCACGGGTCCGCACGGCGAGCACGGTCTGGCGCACGGCGTCGAGCAGCAGCACCCCGGCCACCGTGACCAGGCCGATCGACGGGCCGATCCAGTTGCCCTTGAAGCGGGTCGCCTCCAGCGGCGGGTGGTCGGGCACGGGGTAGCTGTAGTGCTCGACACCCCGGTTCCAGCACCACACCGCGAGGGGCACGAGCAGCGCGATGAGCACCACCTCGCCGACCGCGATCAGCGCGCGTTTCGGCTGGTGCAGCGTCGGCGCGCCGGGCCCGGGGTCCGGCGCGGTCTCGGTCTCGACGGGAGCCGCAGTCACGCCGGTCAGCTTCTCACGCCCGCGGCGCACCGGGTCCGCTCCCGCCGTCGCGCGTGCTCACCAGCCGCGCCATCGCGGCGCGCAGCGCGTCCGCGTCCCGCGCCCAGCCCGTCACCACCGTGCCGTCGGCGAGCCGGACGGGCACCGGCTCCGTGCCGCGGGGCAGGGTCCAGCCGCCGCCCAGCACCTTCGCGCCGGACCGGGGCTCGACGCCCTCGACGGCCGCCACCTCCCGCATCGGCAGCTCCTCCCGGCCCTGGTGCAGGGCGACGGGCGTGAGGCGGACCGCGTAGAGGCGGCGGCGTCCCTGCACCCAGAGGGCGGTCGGCAGGAGCAGGAGCAGCGCGACGAACACCCACAGCAGCGGGCGGGTCGAGCCGGTCAGCGCTTCCACGCCCAGGCCGAGGGCGGCGAACACCGGGCCCCACAGCAGCGGCCACCAGGACGCGCCGGGTTCGGCGTACAGGGTGGGTTGGTCCACGTGACGCCTACCCGAGGTTGCCGGAGAAGTACCGGCGCGTGCCCGGCAGGAAGCCGAACACGGCCGCGGCGGCGGGCAGCGCGAGGCGCAGCACGATCACCGCCCACGACACCGGCTCGGTCCCGCCGTCGCGGGCGGCGACGATCGCGGCGGCCAGCGCGAGGACGCCGATGACCAGCGCGCCGCCGCACAGGCCGAGGCGGGCGTGGTAGCTGCCGCCCAGCAGCAGCACCGCGCCCCAGATGCCGGCGACGGCCAGGCACGCGCCGGCGAACAACGCCATGATCGGGCCGAAGCCGGCGAGCGCGCCGTCCTCGGCCAGCGTGCGGACGAGCGAGCCGATCGGCCAGGACAGCGACGCCAGCACCCACAGGACGAACGAGACGACGACGGCGTTGGGGCGGGTCGGCGCGGTGGTGTGCTGGTCGACGCTCCGCATCTGGCCGGGGTAGGGGTACGGGGGTGGGGGCTGGTGTTGCGGTGAGGGCTGGTGTTGCGGCTGGTACGGGGGTTGGTGTGGCTGGTAGGGCGGTTGCGGGCTGGTCATCGGGACCTCACCCACCGGGCCGTGCCGGGGAGCCAGGTCAACGCCAACCCGACGGCGATCAGCAACAGCGTCACCAGGTTCGCGGCGCTGGCCCCCGGCAGCACGATCCACAGCACGTGCAGCACGGCCACGGCGGTCAGCACGCCGCGCGCCCACCGCGTGCCCCGGCGCAGCAGCCACCCGAACACGCCGTAGCCGATCGTGAAGAGCACCGCGACGAGGGTGAGCTGCCACAGCAGCCCGGTGACCGCGGCGGGGTCGTCGCCTGCCCGGACCGCGGCCTGCTCCAGCGCGGGCCGGCGCAGCCACAGCACCAGGCCCTCCAGCAGCAGGAACGCGCCGAGGGCCAGCCAGACGGCGACCGCGCCGCGCACGACCGCGGGCGGCTGCTCGGTCATCCGACGCGTTTGGCCGAGTCGAAGTAGACCTTGGAAGCGGGCAGGTACAGCGTCACCACGGCGGCGGCGACGACCAGCATGATGAGCACGCCGATCAGGGAGAACCCGATCAGGTGGTAGAGGAACACCACCACGCCCAGGATCGTCAACGCGATCCGCGCCCAGTTGCGGCCGGCGCGGGCCTTGACCGCGAAGAACGCCATCAGCGCCGCGAGCACCACGCCGATGATCACGAGGAACACGAGGACGGCGGTCACCGCGGACTCGAGCTGCTCCACCGTGACGCCCGGGGTCTGGTTCTGCGCCTTGCGGGCCTCTTCCAGGGCCGTCCCCCGCTGGGTGAGCACCAGCACGGAGGAGACGACGAGCAGCAGCGCGCCCGCGAGCCACAGGAAGAACGACAGGCGGACTTCCTTGGGCTCCGGCACGGCGGGCCGCCCCTGGCCACCCGACCCGGCCAGCTCCGACTCGCTCAGCGGCGGCGGCGGGAGGTAGGAGGGCTGCTGCGGGTACGACTGCTGCGGGTAGGGCTGCTGCTCGTGCGGCTGCGAGGGCCTGTTCTCAGGGTCCTGTGGGGTCGTCACGTCCGGAACGCTAGGGCCCGGTCAAGGTCGTTGTCCACCGCGACAGGCGGTGGCTGCAGACCTGTGACCTGGGTTCTCCCGGTGCGTTTGGCCGCGCGCGTCAGCGGGTACCGACGGGGCGCGGCCTGAAGTGACCGGCGACGGACGCCTGGTACACCAGCACCACGGCCGCGGCGTCGATCAGCATCGTGAGGACGCCGAACGCGAGGTCCACCCCGTTGACCGCGAGGCCGAACGCCGCCGCGAAGCCCGAGACGGCGGCGACCAGCCGCACCACGCCGAGGAAGATCCCGCCGACGGCGAGGACGGTCAGCACGACGCGCGCCCAGTTGCGGCCCTGGGCCATCCGGTTCGCGAGCAGCGTGTAGACGAGGACCAGGGCGACGGCCATCAGCAGGCCGAACACGATCCCGCCGGTGGCGGCGGCGTCCAGCTCGTCCTGGCTCAGGTCCGGCTGCTGCGCGCGCAGTTCGCGGATCAGCATCCCGCGGTCGGCCAGTTGCACCACGAACCGCACCATGCCGACGGCGGCGCTGAGGATGAACAGCCAGCGGGCGATGTCGACCGGCTTGGGCGGCGGCGGGGTGGGCGGCTTGGCCGCCCGGGCGTTCCCCGGTCCGGTCGTTCGCGGTCCCGTCATTCCCGGTCCAGCCACGCGGCGGCCTCGACGGCCCAGTAGGTGAGCACGACGTCCGCGCCGGCCCGGCGGATCGACGTCAGCGTCTCCAGCACGGTGCGCTCGCGGTCGATCCAGCCGTTGCGGGCCGCGGCCTCGACCATCGCGTACTCGCCGGAGATCTGGTAGGCGGCCACCGGGACGTCGGACACCTCGGCGACGGCCTTGACGACGTCCAGGTACGGGAGGGCGGGCTTGACCATGACCAGGTCGGCCCCCTCGGCGAGGTCGAGGGTGGCCTCGCGGAGCGCCTCGCGGGCGTTCGCCGGGTCCTGCTGGTAGGTCTTGCGGTCGCCCTGGAGCTGCGACTCGACGGCGTCGCGGAACGGGCCGTAGAGCGCGGAGGCGTACTTGGCGCTGTAGGCGAGGATGCCGGTGTCGGTGTGGCCCGCCTCGTCGAGCGCGGCCCGGATGAAGCCGATCTGGCCGTCCATCATGCCGCTCGGGCCCACGAGGTGCGCGCCCGCTTCGGCCTGGGCGACGGCCATCTCGCCGTAGACCTCCAGCGTGGCGTCGTTGTCGACGGTGCCGTCGGGGGTGAGCACGCCGCAGTGGCCGTGGTCGGTGAACTCGTCCAGGCAGCAGTCCGACATCAGGACGGTCGAGTCGCCGAGTTCCCGGCGCAGGTCGCGCAGGGCGGCGTTGAGGATGCCGTCGGGGTCGGTCGCGCCGGAGCCGACCGCGTCCCGCTCGGCGGGCACGCCGAACAGCATGATCCCGCCGACGCCCGCCTGGACCGCCTCCACGGCCGCCTTGCGCAGCGACTCGCGGGTGTGCTGGTGGACGCCCGGCATGCTCTTGATCTCGGTCGGCGCGTCCGCGCCTTCCTTCACGAACATGGGCAGGACGAGGTGGCGGGGGCGCACGGTGGTCTCGGAGACCAGGCGGCGCAGGGCCGGGGTGGTGCGGAGGCGGCGGGGGCGGTGGGCTGGGAACACGGCGGGTACTCCCTGGCTGGGGGTGGTGCTGGGTGTTGCGGGGTGGTGCGCGGGTGTTGCTGGGTGGTGCTCGGTGTTGCAGGAGTTCTGGGGTGCGGTCCGGCTCGATTTGACATGGGGCCCTTACGGGCACCGGAGGCAGGCCGTAGCCGGCAGGCACGGCGGGGAAGAGCGTCCCGCCGAGCCTGCCGGCTCCGACCAGCCTATGGCACCCGAACCCATGTCAAATCGAGCCTCGGTGGGGTGGCTGCGGGTCCGTTGTGGTGCCGGCTTGAGCGGTGTCACGTTGGCTGTTCCGGGGTGGTCGTACCGGGTCCGGTGGATCGGCTCGGGCGGCCGATCCACCGGTTCGGTCCGTGCTCAGGAACGGCGGAGGCGCTTGGTCTTGCGGGGTGGGGGCAGGGCGCCTTCGGCGCGCAGGCGGGCGGCGTGTTGGGCCAGGGCGTCGACCAGCGCGGGGACGTTGGCGTCCTCCGGTTGGACGTCCACCCGCAGGCCGAACTCGCGGGCCGTTTCCGCGGTCTGCGGGCCGATGCACGCGACCAGGGTGCGGGCGTGCGGCTTGCCGGCGATGCCGACCAGGTTGCGCACCGTGGAGGACGAGGTGAAGCAGACGGCGTCGAAGCCGCCCGACTTGATCATCTCGCGGGTGTCCGCGGGCGGCGGGGCGGCGCGGACGGTGCGGTAGGCCGTGACGTCGTCGATCTCCCAGCCCCGTTCGCGCAGGCCGGCGGCGAGGGTTTCGGTGGCGATGTCGGCCCGCGGGAGCAGGACGCGGTCCACCGGGTCCAGGATGTCGTCGTAGGGCGGGAAGTCCGCGAGGAGGCCCTCGGAGGACTGCTCGCCGGACGGGACCAGCTCCGGGATGATGCCGAAGCTGCGGACCTTGGCGGCGGTGGACTCGCCCACGCAGGCGATCTTGACGCCGGAGAAGGCGCGGGCGTCCAGGCCGAACTCGCGGAACTTCTCCCAGACCGCGCGGACGGCGTTGGTCGAGGTGAAGACGACCCACTGGTAGCGGCCGTCGACCAGGCCCTTGACCGAGCGCTCCATCTGCGCGGGGCTGCGCGGCGGCTCGACGGAGATCGTCGGCACCTCGACCGGGATCGCGCCGTGGGAGTGGAGGCGGTCGCTCATCGCGCCGGCCTGCTCCTTGGTGCGCGGGACGAGGACGCGCCAGCCGTAGAGGGCGCGGGACTCCCACCAGGACAGCTTCGCCCGGCCGGCGACGGCCGCGCCCACGGTGACCACGAGCGGGCCGCCGAGGTCGCCCGCGTCGGCGGCGAGGGAGGCCAGGGTGGTGTCGACGGTGCGCTGGCCGAAGCCGGTGCCGTCGCAGGTCACCGCGACCGGGGTCTGCGGCGCGACGCCGTTCTCCACCAGGGAGGACGCGGCTTCGGCCAGGTGGCTGCCGGTGGCGTGGAGCACGAGCGTGCCGGGCGCGGCGGCCAGGCCGGCCCAGTCGGTCACGCCGCGGACGTCGGCCTCGGTGTGCACGGCGCCCAGCGCGACGCCCGCGTAGGCGGGCACCGCGGTGCCGGCGGGGACGCCCGGGACCACGTCGAAGGCGATCGTGGTCTTGGAGACGGCCTGCGCCTCCTTCACCACCGAGTCCAGCGTCAGCGGGTCGCCCGCGACGAGGCGGACGACGGCGTTGCCGTTCTTCGCCTCGGCGACCAGGTCCTTCGCCACGTCGGCGGGATCGCCCACGGCGGGTCGTACCTCGACGCCGTCGGGTACCAGCGCCACCACCTCGGCCGGGACGTCAGGGTCCGTGACCACCAGCTCCGCCTTGTGGAGCAGGTCGCGGGCCCGGACCGTGAGCAGCCCGGTGTCGCCCGGACCCGAGCCGACGAACGCGACTCGGCCGGGGGTCTTGCGTGCGCGGGTCATCAGGGCACTCCCCATCAACTACGCCTCGCCGGCGACGCGGTGGCGTGGCCGGAGAGGTCGAGCAACTCGGCGGCCAGCGCGCGGCCGAGTTCCTCTGCTGCGGTCAAGTCACCGGTGGCGGACGCACGGAGGAGGTCGCCGTCCTCCGTCGCCATGACCCCGCGCAGGGACAGGCGGAGCACCGCGGTCCCGTCGTCGCCGAGGTCTTCCACCACATCGGCCAGTGCGCCGACCGGCGCGCTGCAGCCTGCTTCGAGCGCGGCCAGCATGGCGCGCTCGGCAGCGACAGCGGCCCTGCTGGCCGAGTCGTCCAAAGTGGACTGGAGGAGGTGTTCGGTGTCGACGTCGTCGACCCGGCACTCCACTGCGAGGGCGCCCTGCGCGGGCGCGGGGAGCATCTGGATGGGCTCCAGGGTCTCGGTGATCTCGGCCGTGCGGCCGAGGCGGGCGATGCCGGCGCGGGCCAGCACGACGGCGTCCAGCTCGCCGTCGACGACCTTGCGGATGCGGGAGTCGACGTTGCCGCGCAGGGCGACCACCTCGAGCCCCAGTCCGAGCGCGGTGAGCTGCGCGGCGCGGCGCGGCGAGCCGGTGCCCACCTTCGCGCCGGTGGGCAGCTCGCCGAGGGTCAGGCCGTCGCGGGCGACGAGCGCGTCACGCGGGTCCTCGCGGGGCGGGACGGCGGCCAGCGACAGGCGCGGGTCGCGCGCCGTGGGCAGGTCCTTGTACGAGTGCACGGCGACGTCGACCTCGCCGTTGGCGAGCGCGTCCCGCAGCGCCGAGGTGAACACCCCGATGCCGATCTCGGCGATGGGTGCGGACGAGCGGTCACCGGGCGTGGAGATCGTGACGATCTCCACGTTCGCGCCCGCCTCGCGCAGCGCGTCGGCCACGTGGCCGGTCTGCGCGAGCGCGAGGGCGCTGCCGCGGGTGCCGATCCTCAGGGTGCGGTTCACCGCTTCTCACCTTCGGGTTTCGTCGATTGGGGGGTGCTGACGGCGGACGGCGCCTGCGGGTCGAGCCCGAACAGCTCGCGCAGCGCCTCGGCGTAGCCGGCGCCACCGGGCGCCGCGGCCAGCTCCTTCACCCGCACGGTGGGGGTGTGCAGGAGCTTGTCCACCACCCGGCGCACGGTCTTGGCCAGCTCGTCCCGGACCGGGGCGGGCAGCTCGGGCAGCCGCGAGTCCAACCGCAGCAGCTCGGCGTCCACGACCTCGGCGGCGCGCTTGCGCAGTGCCGTCACGGTGGGCGTGACCCCGGCCGAGCGCTGCCCGGCCAGGTAGGCGCGGACCTCCTCGGCCACGATCTCCGCCGCGCGCAGCGTGCCCTGCCCGGTCGGGGCGTCGGACAGCCTGCGCTGCAGGGTCTCCAGGTCGACCACGCGGACGTTGTCGAGCAGCGTCGCGGCCGGGTCGACGTCCTTGGGCAGGCCGAGGTCGCAGACGACCAGCGGCCGGTCCGGCGCGCGGTCGCCGATGTGCTCCGCGCCGACGACCGTGCCGACCGAGCCGGTGCACGCGAACAGCACGTCCGCGTCCGCGACCGCGTCGGCCAGGGCGTCCAGGCCGGTGGAGCCGGCGGGCACGCCGTCCGCGCGCAGCGCCGAGGCCAGGCGCTCGCCGTTGGCGGGCGTCCGGTTGGCGATGACGACCTCGCCGATGCCGGCGCGGCGCAGGTGGGCGGCGGCGAGGCCGCCCATCGAGCCCGCGCCGACGATCAGGGCCCGGCGGCCGGCGAGGCCGCCCAAGGCGGTCGCGGCGTCGGAGAGGGCCTCGGACACGACGGACGCGCCGGCGTGGTCGATGTCGGTCTCGGTGTGCACGCGCTTGCCGACCCGCAGCGCGTGCTGGGCCAGCTCGTGCAGGGTGCGGCCGACCACGCCCCGCTCGTCGGCGGCGTTGTAGGCGGTGCGGAGCTGGCCGAGGATCTGGGCCTCGCCGACGACCATCGAGTCCAGGCCGCCCGCCACGGAGAACAGGTGCTCGACCGCGGCGGCGGAGTAGTGCACGTAGAGGTGCTCGAACAGGTCGGCGGGCTCGGCGCCGGCCTGGTGGGCCAGCACCTCGACGACCTCGTTCATGCCGCCGTGGAAGGTCTCGACGACCGCGTACACCTCGACCCGGTTGCAGGTCGACAGCAGCACGGCCTCGGACACGCTGGGGGCCGAGAGGAGCTGGTCGAGGACCTTGCCGCGGTCGGCGTCCGCCACCGCGACGCGCTCCAGCACGGGAACCGGGGTGGTCCGGTGGGACAGCCCGACGACGAGAACGCTCATGCGCGCACCACCGACCGGCTCACTACCCGCACGATCACGGGCGAATCACCACCCCGTCCACACCGATGCCGTTGACCACGTCCCCGGCGGCCTCGTCAGCCCGTCGCGCGACGTGGAACGACAGGATCTGCATCTCGACCGCCAGGTCGACCTTGCGCACTTCGACGTAGTCCGGCACTTGGAGCACGACGGGTGCGAAGTTCAGGATGCACTGGACTCCGGCGGATACCAAACGGTCGCAGACGGCCTGAGCTGCCTGCGGGGGCGTCGCGATGACGCCGATCGAGACCTCCCGCTCGGCGCAGACGGACGTGATGTCGTCGATGTGGTTGACGGGTATGCCGCCTACCGGCACTCCCGTCAGGTCCGGGTCGATGTCGAACAGCGCGGCGACCGGGAAGCCGCGGCTGGGGAAGCCGCCGTAGTTCGCCAGCGCGTGACCAAGATTACCGATCCCGACGACCGCCACCGAGTGCTTGCGGGTGAGCCCGAGGATGCGCTCGATGTGGCTCACGAGCACCTCGACGTCGTAACCGACGCCACGCGTGCCGTACGAGCCGATGTAGGACAGGTCCTTGCGGAGCTTCGCCGAGTTGACCCCGGCCGCGCCCGCCAGCTCCTCGCTGGAGATGGTCGTCACGCCCTGCTCGACCATGCCCGAGAGGACGCGGAGGTACACGGCGAGGCGCGCCACCGCGGCCTCGGGGATCGCGCGCGCCCGCTCCCGGACGTCGGCGGGCGCTTCGGGGGCGGTCCCGTCCGTGCTGGTCCCTTCCGGGCGGGTCACGACACCGTCACCCTCGCCCCGCTGAGCCGCCACGCTGGAACTCCTCGACATCCGTCGCACTGACCCGCCGGGTACCGCCACCAGCGGAGTGATGCCCCCACCGTACCGCTTGTGAACGCTTGCACAAAGTTGACGACCGGACGCCCGACCGCCGGGCGGACCCCCCTTTCACGTAATGGTGAGCCCTGCCCGCGCGTGGATACGCGGAGGCGGCCACCATGGGGTGAATTCGCGGTCACCGGGCGTGTCACCACACCCCGGCGGAGGGGTGGGGGACCGGCCTAGGCGACGGTGAAGAAGACCGAGTGCCAGCCGGTCGCGCCGTCCGGGATCGGGGCGACCCGGGCCTGCGGCTGGGTGAGGCCCGCCTCGTCGGTGGCGCGCACCTCGATCGTGTGGCCGCCGGGGGCCAGGTCCAGCTCGACCCGCCACATCCGCCACGTCGAGCGGTTGACCTCGTCGGACAGGGTCGCGTCGCGCCACGGGCCGTTGTCGACCCGGACCTCGACCCGCCGGACGCCGGTCGGCTGGGCCCACGCCACGCCGGCCGCCACGACCCGGCCGGACACCGTGGACCGCCGCGCCGGGCGGTCGATCCGGGACATCACCTTGACCGGCGCCCGCTGCGCCCACCCGCGCTCCAGCCAGTAGCCGCGCTTCGCGTCGAACGTGGTCAGCTCCAGGTCGACCACCCACTTGGTGGCCGAGACGTACCCGTAGAGGCCGGGCACGACCAGGCGGGCCGGGAACCCGTGCTCGGCGGGGAGGGGTTCGCCGTTCATGCCGAGCGCGATGAGCGCGCCGCGGTCCTCCTCCAGCACGACGTCGACCGGCGAGCCCGCGGTCCAGCCGTCGGCGCTGGTGGAGAAGAGCTGGTCGGCGCCGGGGCGGACGCCGGCTTCGAGCAGGACGTCGCGCAGGGGCACGCCGACGAAGTCGGCCGTGGACACGTACGGCCCGCCGACCTCGTTGGACACGCACACCATCGTGACGGTGCGTTCGACCAGGTCGCGGCGGCGCAGGTCGGCGTAGCGCAGGGTCAGCTCCCGGTCGACCATGCCGTGCACGCGCAGCGCCCAGTCCTCGGCGCGCAGGCGCGGCACGCTCAGGGCCGTGTCGATCCGGTAGAAGTCGGCGTTCGGCGTGATGAACGGGGGCGTGCCGGCGGCGGCGAAGTCCGCGTTCGGCGGGAGCGGCGGCGCGGGCGAGGCGGGGTCGAGCGCGCCGACGGCCCGCCGGGACGCCTCGACGTCCACCCGGCCGCCCGCCGCCTGGCCGACCAGCGCGGCGAGGCCCGCGCCGACCGCCGCGGCGCCCGAGGCGACGAGGAACGCGCGCCGGTGCTCGTCGGTCCCGGCGGCGGCCTTCGCGTGCAGCAGGCGGAACACCGCGAGGCCCGCCGCCAGGGCGGCGACGGGGGCGAGGACGCCGAGCTGCCCGAGGTCGGGCCGGGAGAGGACGGCGGCGACGCCCACGACGCCGAGCCCCACGGCCAGGACCGTGCCCGGCAGGGGCGAGCGCCGGGACAGCAGCCCGGCGGCGACCGCGACGGCCGCCAGCACGACCGCCATGCCCAGCAGCAGCACGAGCTTGTCGTGGGTGCCGAAGGCGCGGATCGCGAAGTCCTTCACCGGCGTCGGCGCGAGGTCCACCGCGGCGTCGCCCACCGCGAGGAACGGCGAGGCCGAGGGGCCGACCACCCCGGCGACGAGGTGTCCGGCCGCGAGGGCGGCGGCCACGGCGAGGAGGCCGACGAGGGCCGCGGTCAGGCGCGTCATGGTTCGATTCGACACCCGCCGCGGCCCGGTCCGCCGATTCCGTAATGGGGCGGTAACCGGTCAGCGCAGGGCGGCGCGCAGGCGGTCCTCCTCGACCGACCAGTAGCCGTGCTCCTCGCCGTCGACCAGGATCACCGGCACCCGGTCCCCGTACTCGGCGCGCAGCTCGCGGTCGGCGTCGACGTCCCGGACGTCCCACGGCACGCCCAGCTCGCCGCAGATCCGCTCCAGGTCCGCCTTGGCCTGCTCGCAGGCGTGGCAGTCGACCCGGCTCATCAAGGTGACGTGGTGGCTCACGCCGTTCAGGCTAGGGGCAGCCGCAGCCGGGCCCGCGCCAGCTTCCCGGTCGGCGAGTGCGGCAGTGCCTCGGCGAACTCGACCACGGTCGGCACCTTGAACTTCGCCAGCCGCCCCGCGCAGTGGTCCTTGACCGCGTCCTCGGTCAGCTCGACGCCCTCGGCGGGCACCACGACGACCTTCACCGACTCGCCGGTCCTCGGGTCGGGCACGCCCACCGCCGCCGCCTCGGCCACGCCGTCCAGCTCGGCCAGCACCTGCTCGACCTCGTGCGGGTAGACGTTGAAGCCGTTGACGATGATCAGGTCGCCCGCCCGGTCCACCAGGTGCAGGTCGCCGTCCGCGTCGAGGTAACCGACGTCGCCGGTGCGGAACCAGCCGTCGGCGTCGGGGCCGTGCGCGCCGTCCGGCCAGTAGCCGCCGAACAGGTTGTCGCCCTTCGCCGCGACCAGGCCGGTGCCGGGCTCGTCCTCGTCCGGGTCCAGCGGCCGGCCGTCGGTGTCGACCAGCCGCACCTGCACGCCGGGCAGCGGGCGGCCGACCGAACCGGGCTTGGGCGCGCCGCCCGCCAGGGTCGTGGTGAGCACCGGACCGGTCTCGGTCAGCCCGTAGCCCTCGTAGACGGGCAGGCCGACCGCCTCCCGCATGGCGTCCAGCAGGCCCGGCGCGAGGGGCGCGGCCCCGGAGGTGAACAGGCGCACCGTGGCCAGGTCCTCGCGCAGCCGCTCGACCGGGTGGGCCAGGATCGCCGAGTACATCGGCGGCACGCCGACCACCGTGGTCACCCGGTGCTCGCGGATGGCGGTCAGCGCCAGGTCGGGGTCGAAGCGCTCCAGCAGCACGGCCGTCGCGCCCGCGCCGGCCACCTGGAACAGGCCCGGACCGAGCCCGTAGACGTGGAACAGGGGCAGCGCCAGCAGCACCCGGTCGCCCGCGGTCACCGGGGCGGGCCGCAGGGACGCGCACTGCGCGACGTTGGCGAGCAGCGCCCGGTGCGACAGCATCGCGCCGCGCGGCGAACCGGACGTGCCGGAGGTGTAGCCGAGCACGGCCAGGTCCTCGCCCGAGCCGATCGCGGCGAACTCCTCGCCCGGTTCCAGGGTCGGCGCGGGCAGCGCCTCGACGTCCACGCCGCCGGCGTCGCCGACGAGCAGCTTCGCGCCGCTGTCGGCGACCAGGCGCTCCAGCTCGCGGGCCGGCTGGCCGGGTCCGGCGGGCACCAGCACGCCGCCCGCCCGCAGCACGCCGAACACGGCGACGCAGAACGCGGCCCCGGTGGGCAGCCGCACCACCACCCGGTCGCCCGGCGCCAGGCCCGCGCGGACCAGCCGGTGCGCCTCGCCGTCCACCGCCGCGTCCAGCTCCGCCCAGGTGCGGGTGTCCGCGCCGGAGGCCGTGACATCGACCAGCGCGGCGTGCTTGGGTCCACGGTGCGCGGAGGCGCGAACCAGGTCGGCGATGTTGCTTGCGGAAGCGGTCAACGCGACCTCCTGGTGAACCACAACGGACCTCAGCGCAGTCTGTCACGGGCGGGTGGCGTCACGCAGTGCCTCCATCCGCGTGGCAGATTCGAGACCACTTGCCGCTACCTACTACGGAGTAACAACACGTATGCTGCCGGCACGGCGACCCTGTGGAGGTGCCGCGAGCCGATGACCGCACGGGCACGCGAGAACTCCGTCCGAACCATCCGGACGCTCCGGTCGAGGTGGAGCGCGGGAGGGCAGTCCAGCACGATCGGGAGCGTGGAGAGCAACGCGGCCGAGGAGCCGTGGAACCTGGTCCGCGCCGCTCAGGGCGGCGACACGGACGCGTTCGGCGCGCTTTACGACCGGTACGTCGACGTGGTGTACCGGTACGTGCTCTTCCGGGTGGGCGACCGCACGCTGGCCGAGGACGTCACGAGCGAGACGTTCCTCCGGGCGCTGCGCAGCATCGGCTCGATCAGCTACCAGGGCCGCGACGTCGGCGCCTGGTTCGTCACGATCGCGCGCAACATCGTGTTCGACCACGTGAAGTCCAGCCGCTACCGGCTGGAGGTCACCACCGCGGAACTGGCGGACAACCGCGAGGTCACGGACGGTCCCGAACAGGAAGTGCTGACCGACGCCACCAACGCCGAACTGCTCCGCTGTGTCGCCCAACTGGGTGACGACCAGCGCGAATGCATCACCCTGCGCTTCATCCAGGGCTTGTCCGTGGCGGAGACGGCCGCGAGGATGGGGCGCAACGAGGGCGCGATCAAGGCCCTCCAGCACCGAGCGGTGCGCCGGTTGGCCCAACTGCTGCCCGCCTGGCTGCGGTGAGACCGCCGTCGCACGACGCGGCGTTCGCGTAACCCCGGGACCACCCGGTTCGTTGTTCGGGGCAGGATCGCTCGAAACGGTGCGGGATGGTTGGCCACGCGGGATGGTAGGCAAAGGGATCACGCCGCCAGGGCGTCACAGGCAGCGCGAGCGGTTCGCTCGCGCCGTCGACGCGCATCCCGGGGCCGAGCCGGCCGACGCCGCGGAGTTCGCCGACGAGTTGGCCGTGGTCGCCCTGCTGCGGGAAGCCGCAGTCACGGCGGGGCCGGACGAGGCCGCCCGCGCCCGGATGCGGGCCAGGGTCCTCGGCGCCGCCGAACCGCCGCCGACGAAGCTCGACCTGGTCGCGCGGGAGCGTCGCGGCGGAGCCCGCGGGCGATTAGCGGTGGCCCTCGCCGCGGCGCTGTGCCTGGTGTTCTCGCTGGCCGGGATGAGCCTGCTGCTCAGCCGGGACGCGTTGCCGGGCGACGCGCTGTACGGCGTCAAGCGCACCGCCGAGTCGGCTTCGCTCGGCCTCACCTTCGACGAGGAGTCGAAGGGCTACAAGCGCCTGGAGTTCGCCGCCGCGCGCGTCGCCGAGATCGAGACGCTGGTCGACCGGTACCGCGACTCCGGCGGCGGGCCGCTCGGCGGCTACCTGACCGCGCTGACCGACTTCGACGCCGACGCCGCGGCCGGTTCCCGCGTGCTGGCCGCCCTCGGCTCGAACTCGGACCAGCGCGCCCTGGACGACCTGCGCGATTGGGCCGGCGCCCAGGCCGACCGCCTGGAGGGGCTGCGCCCGTCGCTGCCCGCCGAGGCCGCCGACCGCGCGGGCACGTCGCTGGACCTGCTGCGGCGCATCGGCGGGCGGGCGGCCGCGCTGCGCGCCCGGGGCGACTGCGGTCCCGTCACGTCGGGCCGGGTCGACGAGATCGGCCCGCTGCCCGCCGACGCCGGGTGCGTGCCGCCGTCGGTCAACCCGAACGTGCCGCAGAGCGCGTCGCCGCCCGTGCCGACCGCCACGACCGCCGTCGTGCCGACCACGTCCGGGCAGGCGCCCGCGCCCACCAGCGCGCCCGACGAGCGGCAGTCCCGCACCACGACCCCGCCCACGACGCCGCCCGCGCCGACCACCACGACCGGCGGTCCGCTGCTCCCGCTGCCCACGTTGACGCTGCCGTCGCTGCCACTGCCCGGCCTCGGCGGCTGATCGCTACCCTGTCCCCATCGGACCGCGGGAGGCGCTGACGTGGTGAAAAGGCGTGTGGTGGAGGACTCGGCAGAGCGGGAGAGGCGCGCCGCGCTGGCCGGTGAAGCCTCGGCCGAGGCCGCCCTGAGCCTGCCGACCGGGAGCGCGCCCACCGACCTCACCGCCGCCGCGTTCTTCGACGTCGACAACACGATGATGATGGGCGCGTCGATCTTCCACTTCGCCCGCGGGCTGGCGGCGCGCAAGTACTTCAAGAACTCCGACCTCGCCGGGTTCGCCTGGCAGCAGCTCAAGTTCCGGGTGGGCGGCCGGGAGGACCCGCAGAGCGTGGCCGCGTCGCGCGAGCAGGCGCTGTCGTTCGTGGCGGGCCGTTCGGTGGCGGAGCTGATCTCGCTCGGCGAGGAGATCTACGACGAGCTGATGGCGGACCGGATCTGGGCGGGCACGCAGGCGTTGGCGCAGATGCACCTCGACGCCGGGCAGCGGGTGTGGCTGGTGACCGCGACGCCGGTGGAGCTGGCGCAGATCATCGCGCGCCGGCTCGGGCTGACCGGCGCGCTGGGGACGGTGTCGGAGAGCGAGAACGGCATCTACACCGGGCGGCTGGTCGGCGACCTGCTGCACGGCCGGGCGAAGGCCCACGCGGTGCGGGCGCTGGCCGCGAAGGAGGGCCTGGACCTGCGGCGCTGCACGGCGTACTCGGACTCGGTGAACGACGTGCCGATGCTGTCGGTGGTCGGCACGGCGGTCGCCGTGAACCCGGACTCGGGCCTGCGCGAGACGGCCCGCAAGCGCGGCTGGGAGATCCGCGACTTCCGCACGGGCCGCAAGGCGGCGAAGATCGGCGTCCCGTCCGTCCTGGGCGCCGGCGCCCTGGCCGGCGCGGTCGCCGCCACCCTGGCCTACCGCCGCCGCGTCCGCTGACCGCGCCCCTGACCTCCACCCGCTCGACCGCGCCCGACCCGACCGCCTTCGGCCCACCCCGCCCCGCTCGACCGCCTTCGGCCCACCGCGCCCGACCCGTTCCGCCCGACCTCGGCTCCGCCGCGGCCGGCCGGGCGCGCGTCAGCCCAGGAAGACGTTCCGCCGCTGCGTGAGCAGCCGGTACAGGGTCTGCTGGATGGTCTCCCGCACCTGGTCGGTCAGGTTGAACACCAGCATCGGGTCGTCCGCCGCGTGCGCGCCGTACACGTCCGTCCGGATCGGCTCGCCGAACTCGATGTACCACTTCGACGGCAGCGGGATCGCGCCCAGCGGGCCCAGCAGCGGGAAGAACGGCGTCACCGGGAAGTAGGGGAAGCCGAACAGCCTGGCCAGCGCCTTGATGTCGCCGATCTTCGGGTAGATCTCCTCCGCGCCCACGATCGAGCACGGGATGATCGGCACGCCGGTGTTCAGCGCCGCCGACACGAACCCGCCCCGGCCGAACCGCTGGAGCTTGTACCGGTCCTTGAACGGCTTGCCGATGCCCTTGAAGCCCTCCGGCCACACGCCGACCAGCTGACCGGACCTGAGCAGCCGCTCCGCGTCCGGGTTGCACGCCAGCGTCTGCCCCGACTTGCGCGCCAACGCGCCCAGCACCGGCGTCTTGAACACCAGGTCCGCGCCCAGCATCCGCAGGTGGCGGCGCTTCGGGTGGTCCGCCCGCACGGCGAACGCGGTCATCGTCGCGTCCAGCGGCAGCGTGCCGGAGTGGTTGGCGACGATCAGCGCGCCGCCCTCGCCCGGCACGTTGTGCATGCCGATCGTCTCCACCCGGAACCACTTCTCGTACAGCGGCCGCAGCGGCGGCATCACCACGTGGTCGGTGAGGTCCGGGTCGAAGCCGAACTCGTCCACCTGGTAGTCGCCCTGGATGCGCCGGCGCGCGAAGGCCAGCAGGTCGGCCAGCCGCCGCTCCCAGCCGGCCGCGTCCGACCCGCCTTGCGACCCGGCCTCCGCCCCGGGCTGCGACGCGACTCCGGCCTCGGGCCCCGGCCCGGTCCCCGCCACCGGCGGATCGGGCACCGCGGTCGGTCCCGGAGTCGCGCCGTGCCGTCGTCGGGGCTCCTCCCGGTCCGCACCCCGCAGCGGGATCACCCGTGCCTCTGCCACGCGTCCACCTCCTCCGTCCGAGTGCCGGTCCCGCCGGCGTGCCGTCTAGCGGAGCCTGGCGGCCAGGCCGAGCACGCCGCGCTCGACCGACGCCACCAGCTCCGGGTCGATGACCGGGCGCAGCGCGCGCCCGCTCACGTAGTCGTCGAACGCCTGCTGCGTCGTCCACCGCGGGGTGAAGCCGAACTCGCGCTTCAGCAGGGTCGTGTCCACCACCCGGCCCCAGTTCAGGAACCGCATCTGGTCCGGCGAGAAGTCCACCAGCCGGGCGCTGCGGAAGAACCGGCCCACCGCGGGCACGGCGGCGCTGGGCACGGGCAGGCTCACCCGGCCCGCGCGGCGGATCGCCTGCGACAGCATCAGCACGCCGTCGCCGCCCACGTTGTAGACGCCGGGCAGGTCGTGCAGCGTGGCCCGCTCCAGCACGGCCAGCGCGTCCTCGGAGTGCAGCAACTGCACCCTCGCGTCGTACCCCAGCACGGTCGGCACGACCGGCAGGGCGAAGTACCGGGTCATCACGGTGTCGATGCGCGGGCCGATGAAGTTGGTGAACCGCAGCGTGGTGACGTCGACGTCCGGCCGGCGGCGGGCGAAGCCGCGCACGTAGCCCTCGACCTCGACCGCGTCCTTGGCGTACCCGCTGGACGGCAGGTCCTTCGGACCCATGTCCTCGGTGAACACCGCCGGGTCGCGCGAACTCGACCCGTACACCGCGCTGGTGGACTTCACCACGAGCTTGCGCACGTGCGGCGACTTCTGGCACGCGGCCAGGAGCTGCATCGTGCCGATGACGTTCATCTCCTTCATCGCGGTGCGGCCGGACGGGCCGGCCGGGTTCGCGGTCAGCGACGCGTGCACGACGGTGTCGACGTGCGCGGTGGCGATGACCTTCGCGATGAGCGGGTTGCGGATGTCGGCGCGCACGAACTCGGCGCGCCCCATCCGGCGACGCAGGTCGGGTGAGGGCGGCTCGGTGTCCACGCCGAGCACCCGTTCGACGTCCGGGTTCGCCGCGAAGCGCGCGGCGAGGTGCCCGCCGAGGTAACGGCTGCAACCGGTGACGAGGACGACCTTGGGCGCCATGCGACTCCCTGTGCGGGTGGTGCGACTCGACCAGGCTAACCGGGATCCGCCGCCGGGATCGGCCGCGGAACGCCGTCTTGACGCAGGTCACCGTGGCTTTACCGGGGAATCACCCGGATGGCGGCTCGACGCGTGCCCGCGCCGGGACGAGGACACCGCCAGTCCCGCGGCGTGCGCCGGGGACTGGCGGTGTGGAAACCCGCAGGGGTTACTTGCCGCGCTTCCTGCGCTGAACCCGCGTCTTGCGCAGCAGCTTGCGGTGCTTCTTCTTCGACATGCGCTTGCGGCGCTTCTTGATGACCGAGCCCATGCGGGATCCTTCACTAGTAGACGTCGGTGGTTCTCCACGCGCCGGTGGAGACACCCGTCAAGGGGCGCGCCGACACCAGGCACGAACGGCCTATGAGTTTACCCGGCGGTCCGCACGCGCCCTCACCCGGCGTCGAAGTAGGCGTTGCGCAGGTACTCGTGCACCGCCTTCTCCGGCACCCTGAACGACTTGCCCACGCGCACCGCCGTCAACTCACCGGAGTGGACCAGGCGGTACACCGTCATCTTCGACACGCGCATCATCAGCGCGACCTCGGCGACCGTCATGAACCTGACTTGACCGAGCGACTTCTCCTCCGCTGGCATGGATCACCGCGTCCTTCGACACGCGTCGTGCCGTCGGCTTCCCCACCGACGGTTCGACACGCACGTGCTCCCCTGAGGGTAACGGGACTCCTGGGACTGGTGCGACGGCCAATGGCGGTATCAGTCCACCTCGTGGCCGCGTCCCAGCTCCACCGAACGGTCGCGCGCCGCCTCGATCGCGGCGAGCATCGCCGCGCGCACGCCGTGCTTCTCCAGCTCTCGGATGGCCATGATGGTGGTGCCGGCGGGGGACGTGACGGCCTCCCGGAGGATGACCGGGTGCTGGTCGCCCTCGTTCAGCATGGTGGCCGCGCCGACCGCGGACTGGATGATCAGCCGACCGGCCAGGTCGCGCGGGATGCCGAGCAGGATGCCCGCGTCGATCATGGCTTCGACCAGGTAGAAGAAGTAGGCGGGGCCGGAGCCGGACAGCGCGGTGACGGCGTCCTGCTGGCTCTCCGGCACGCGGGCGACCTGGCCGACGGTGCTCAGCAGCTCCTCGACCAGGTCCATGTGCTCGTCGGTGGCGTGCGCGCCCGCCGAGATGGCGCTCATGGCCTGGCCGACCAGCATCGGGGTGTTCGGCATGACCCGGACGACGGGCGTGTGGTCGGGCAGCCGGCGCTCGAACAGCGACGTCGGCAGGCCCGCGCACAGCGACACCACGAGCGTGCCCGGCTTGAGCACGGGGGCCAGCTCGTCCAGCAGCGGTTCGATGTCCTGGGGCTTGACCGCGACCACGAGCACGTCGGCGCGCTGCGCGGCGCCGGGCACGTCGAGGCCCTCCACCCCGTAGCGCTCGGTCAGCGCGGCGGCCCGGTCCGGGTGCTTCTCGGTGAACAGCAACTCGTCGGCCCGGCGGCCGCCCTGCAGCAACCCGGAGAGCAGGGCTTCACCGATCTTGCCAGCCCCCAGCACGGCGATGGTCGTCATGGCCCAAGCCTGCCACGCCCGCGTGTCCTACCTCCGGAACACCCGTGTCCTACCTCCGGAACGCGTGAGTCCTACGTTGAGGTCGCGTGAGTCCTACGTTCAGGACACCTGAGTTCAACGCTCAGGTCGCCGGCGTCAGCGCCAACTGCCGCGCCTGGCACACCAGCCGCCCGGTGGAGTCGATCACCACGGCGTCCTCGTCGAACCACTGCCCGTGCACCGCGCTGCACGACACCCGCACGCGCAGCCACCCCGGCGCGGGGTTCGCCCGCAGCAACGCCGTGAGCTGCACGGTCGGCGACCACCCGAACCGGCCCAGGTTGAACGTCACGGGCATCGACACGTCCCCCGCGACCAGCGCGAAGAACGGGTCCGGCCGCTCCGCCAACGGCCGCGCCCACAGCCGCAGCACGAGCGGGTCGCCCACCCGGCCGTTCAGGAACCCCGCGCCCTCCCGGTCCAACCGCACGTCGCACACCGCGCCGAGCTTGTACACGCCGTCGGACCCGAGGGACGCCAGGTCGATCGCGTCCGGGGGCGGCGCGGCGGGCATCTCCGGCAGGTCGGCGTAGTCCGGCGCGGCCGCAGGCATCCGCCCGACCGTCACCACCGCCTCCACGCAGCCCCGCCCGCGCTGCTCCACCGTGGACGTCACCACGGTCGCCGTCCGCCCGGCCTTGCGCACCTGCGTCCGCACCAGCACCGGGCCCACCTCCGGGGCGCGCAGGAACTGGGCGCTCACCGCCAGCGGGGCGAGGTCGTCCAGGCCCGGCACCGCGGTCCGCGCGCTGTCCACCGCCGCCCGCGCGGCCAGGGCCAGCAGGAACCCGCCGTGCGGTTTGGGCCCGATCGTCCACGCGGCGGGCAGGGACGCGGTGTACGTGCCGTCACCCAGGGGGCGGACGGAGCTGGCTACCGAGAAGGACACAGGGCTCCTCACGAACGGCTGACGAGCGAGCGCAGGAAGAACGCTACGTTGGCCGGTCGCTCGGCGAGCCGCCGCATCAGGTACCCGTACCACTGCTCGCCGTACGGCACGTACACGCGCACCACGTGCCCCTCCGCGGCGAGGTGCCGCTGCGCGGCGGGGCGGACGCCGTGGAGCAGCTGGAACTCGAAGTCGTCGAGCGACCGGCCGTACCAGCGGGCGCGTTCGGAGACGATCTCGATCAGGCGCGGGTCGTGGGTGGCGAACATCGGGTAGCCGGAGCCGGCCAGCAGCACGTTGGCGCAGCGCACGTAGTTCAGGTCGACCTGGTGCCGGTCGGGGAAGGCCACCGACGGCGGTTCGGCGTACGCGCCCTTGCACAGCCGCACCCGCGTGCCGGCGAGTTCACGCACGTCGTCCAGGGTGCGGCGCAGGTACGCCTGGAGCACCGCGCCGGTCGACGGCCAGTGGCGGCGCAGCTCGGCGAGCACCCGCAGGGTGGCGTCGGTGGTGGTGTGGTCCTCCATGTCGAGCGTGACCGTGGTGCCCGCCTGCTCGGCGGCGGCGCAGACGCGGGAGGCGTTGTCCAGCGCGAGCGTCTCGCCCAGGCCGAGGCCGACGGCGGACAGCTTCACGCTGACCTCGGCGTCCGCGGCGAGGCCCACGTCGTGGAGCCGGTCGAGCAGCTCCAGGTAGGCGCGCACGGTCCGTTCGGCGGTGTCGTGGTCGGTGGTGTGCTCGCCGAGGTGGTCGAGGGTGACGCGCAGGCCGTCGCCGATCAGCCGGCCGGCCGCGCCGATCGCGTCGGCGGTCGTCTCGCCCGCCACGAACCGGCGCACCACGTCACGGCTCACCGGCGCGGTCGCGACGACCCGGCGCACCGCGTCGTTGCCCGCGGCGGCGAGGATCAACGTGCGCAACGGGTTCACGATCAAGACCCTAACCGCTGACCGGCGCGGGAGCGGCCGCGAGTTCACGGGTCGGGTGACCTGAGCGTTGAACTCGGGGGTCCCGAACGTAGGACACACGCGTTCTGAACGTAGGACTCACGCGTTCTGGACGTAGGACACGCGCGTTTTGGAGGGAGGGACGCGGGGGTCAGAGGTGGAGGCGGGCGAAGAGGAGGGACTCCGCGAGGAGTTCCGTGCGCTCGGCGGCGGTGCGGGCGCGGCGGGTGTTGACCTCCAGCACGACCTGGCCGGTGAAGCCGGTGCGGGTCAGGTGGCCCAGCAGCTCGGCGCACGGCTGGGTGCCCCGGCCCGGCACCAGGTGCTCGTCCTTCGGCAACCCGGAACCGTCGGCCAGGTGCACGTGGGTCAGCCCCTCGCCCATCCGCTTGGCCAGCTCCATCGCGTCCACGTGCGCGGCGGACGCGTGCGACAGGTCCAGCGTGTAGTTGCGGTGCCCGACGTCGGTCGGGTCGATCGACGGCCGGAACGCCGTGACCTGCACCGATCGCCCCCGGCCCAGCGGTCGGCGCACGGGGAACATGTTCTCCACCGCGATGGCCACGCCGCTCTCGTCCTCCAACGACGCCACCAGCTCGGCGAACCCGTCCGCGTACCGCCGCTGCCACACGAACGGCGGGTGCAGCACCACCGTGCGCGCGCCCAGCTCGCCCGCCGCGCGCACGCTGCGCCGCAACCGCTCGACCGGGTCCGGCGACCACACCCGCTGGCTGATCAGCAGGCACGGCGCGTGCACGGCCAGCACCGGCACGCCGTAGCGCTGCGAGAGCCGCCGCACCGCGTTCACGTCCTGGCTCACCGGGTCGGCCCACACCATCAGCTCGACGCCGTCGTAGCCCAGCTCCGCCGCCGCCTCGAACGCCGCGCCGGCGGGTTGCGGCCACACGGCCGCGGTGGACAGCCCGACCGGGGTCAAGACTTCACCAGGAGCATGGCCGCCGGCGAGACCGTCACGATCAACCCGACGAGCACGGCCAGGACGGTGGTCTGGAGGTCGTCCGCGCGGCGGATCTTGCGGACCATCATCACCAGGCCGACGGTCACCGCCAGCGCCACCACCAGCGCGGCGGGCGCGGCGGTGCGCCACAGGAAGTTGAAGCCGAGCCACAGCGCCGCGCCGCCGATGACGCCGACGGCGAGCTGGCCGATCATGACCAGCCACTCCTTGCCCGCCGAGCGGTCGGCCGGTGCCTCGGCCTCCTCCTCGTCGTCCAGGTCGGCCAGGCCGGCGGGTTCCTCGTCGTCCAGGTCGCGGCGCTGGTAGTCGCGCCGCGGGTAGTCGTCGTCCTCGTCTTCCTCGTCGAGGTCGACGTACGGGTGGAAGGCGGTGCTCTCCTGCTCGACCACCGCGTCGTCGGGCTCGTCGTCGCCGAACCAGTCCTCGGCGGTCTGGTCGGGCAGCGGGTCCGGCAGCCGCGGCGGCGCGGGCGGCACGATCAGCACCGACTCGGTCGGCAACGACTCCAGCGGCACGTTCGGCGTCAGCTTGTCGGTGATGCGCGGCATCACCTCGGTCACCGGTTCCCGCACCGGGGGCGTGGCCGGCGTCACGGGCCGCACGATCTTCGTCCGCGGCGGCTCGGGCTTGACCGGCGGCGGCGCCGGCGGACCGGGCCGGGGCGGTTCGCCCTGGAAGTCGGCCACGATCGGCGGCACGACCCGGGTCTCCTCGGCCGCGTTGACCTCGGGCGCGCGTCTGCGGCCGGTTTCCGGCTTCTTCGGCGGCTCCAGCCGCGACGCGGGCGGCTCCAGCCGCGACAGGTCGGGCCGGGAGAGGTCCGACCGCGACAGCGGCTCGGCCCGCGCGGCGGGCGGCTCCGGCCGGGACGGCGGCGCGGGCGGCGGCGCGACCGGCGGCTGGTAGGTCGTGCGCTCGGGGTCGGCGGCGCGCTGCCGCTGGGGCAGCGGCGCGGCGGGTGGCTCCGGCTCGTCGCGGAGCGCGCGCAACCGACCGCTGTCGGAGTTGACCCGGTCGATGATGGCCTGCGGAGCGGTGTCCGACGCGGCCTCCTCGGCGCGGCGCCGTCGCCGACGCGGCGTCACCTCGCCGGAGCCCCCGCCGTACTGGGCGAGCAACTCCGCGACGGTGCGCTGGGTCTGCTCCGACTCGCTCTCTCGACTCATCAACTCCACCGTGCCCCGTGGCGGCCAGTCCGTCCAGTGTCACCCGTCCGGCGGGTGCGGTCCGGCGGGGTGTCCAGGTCCGAGCCATTAGTGTGGTCCAGCCGACGCAGGATGACACCTTCCCGCAGCGCCCAGGGGCAAATCTCCAGCTCGACCAGTGACAGGGCTCGCATCGTGGCCTCCGCCACCAACGCGCCCGCCACGAGCTGGTGGGCGCGGCTCGCGCTCACCCCTTCCAGCTCGGCGAGGTCGGCCGCGGACATCCGGGAGATGAACGCGATGAGCTGCCGCAGGCCCGAGTCGGTGAGCACGCGCCGCGCCCGCGGACCGGCCGACGACGGCGCCGCGCCGGTCAGCCGGGCGAGCGTGCGGAACGTCTTCGACGTCGCGACCACACGATCGGGAGCACCCGTTCGGAGGATCTTCTTCGCCACCGGCGACAGCTGCTCGGTCAGCCACTCGGTGGTCTCGCGCACCTCGGCCCGGGTCGGCGGGTCGTGCCGGAACCGGGTCCGGGTCAGCCGGCCCGCGCCCAGCGGCACCGAGAAAGCCCCCTCGGGCTCCTCGTCCACGCCGATCGCGAGCTCCAGCGACCCGCCGCCGATGTCCAGGCACAGCAGCCGGCCCGCCGACCAGCCGTACCAGCGGCGCACCGCGAGGAACGTGTACCGCGCCTCGTCCTCGCCGCTCAGCACCTGGAGGTCCACGCCGGTCTCGGCGCGCACCCGGTCCAGCACCTCGGCCGAGTTGCCCGCCTCGCGCACCGCGGACGTGGCGAACGCCATCAGGTCCTCGCAGCCCAGCCGCTCCGCCGCCGCCTTGGCCGCGGCGACGGAGCGCACCAGCCGGTCGGCGCCCGCGCGGCCGAGCATCCCGGAGCCGTCGAGCTGCTCCGCGAGGCGCAGCACCGACTTCTCCGAACTCATCGGCGTCGGGTGGGCACCCCGATGAGCGTCCACCACCAAGAGGTGGACGGTGTTGGACCCGACATCAAGCACCCCGAGGCGCACGCGGTGCACCGTACCTGGTCGGGATGATCAGGATTCGAACTTGTATCCCAGTCCGCGCACGGTGACCAGGTGGCGCGGGGCCGCCGGGTCGGGCTCGATCTTCGACCGCAGGCGCTTGACGTGCACGTCCAGGGTTTTGGTGTCCCCGACGTAATCCGCGCCCCACACCCGGTCGATGAGCTGGCCGCGGGTCAGCACCCGGCCGACGTTGCGCAGCAGGTACTCCAGGAGGTCGAACTCCTTGAGCGGGAGGCTCACCTCCGCGCCGTCCACGGTCACCACGTGCCGCTCGACGTCCATCCGCACCGGCCCCGCCTCCAGGACCTGCGGCAGCAGCTCCTCGGACTCGCCGCCGCGGCGCAGCACGGCGCGGATGCGGGCGATCAGCTCGCGCGCCGAGTACGGCTTGGTGACGTAGTCGTCCGCGCCCAGCTCCAGCCCGACGACCTTGTCGATCTCGCTGTCCCGCGCCGTCACCATGATCACCGGCACGGCCGACCGGGCGCGGAGCTGCTTGCACACGTCGGTGCCGCTCATGCCGGGCAGCATGAGGTCGAGCAGCACGATGTCCGCGCCGTTGCGGTCGAACTCCTCCAGCGCCTCCTGGCCGTTGGCCGCGAGCGCCGCGGTGAAGCCCTCCTTGCGCAACAGGAAAGCGAGCGGATCCGAGAAGGACTCCTCGTCCTCCACGATGAGCACCCTGGTCACAGCTCTCCTCCGTGGTTGCCGCCCGCGCCGCTCGGCACGGGGCTCGCCAGCTCCTGCGTGGACAGGCCCTTCGTCGGCTCGTCCTGGTCGGGGTGGGCCGGGATGCGCAGCGTGAAGGTGGAGCCGGTGCCCGGCAGGCTCCACAGCTTCACCTCGCCGCCGTGGTTGTTCGCGACGTGCTTGACGATCGCCAGGCCGAGGCCGGTGCCGCCGGTGGCGCGCGACCGGGCCTTGTCGACCCGGTAGAAGCGCTCGAACACGCGGGTCTGCTGGTCCTCGGCGATCCCGATGCCGCGATCGGTCACGGCGATCTCGACGAACCCGTCCACGAGCTTGCGGCTGACCGACACCGGGCTGCCCGGCGGCGAGTACGCGACCGCGTTCTCCAGCAGGTTGCTCAACGCGGTGACCAGCAGCGTCCGGTCGCCCTCGACCTCCAGGCCGCTCGGCTCGTCGGTGGTGATCGCGATGCCCGCGGACTCGGCCGACAGCCGCGACCGGCTCAGCGCCTCGTCGACGACCACGTCGACCTCGACCCGGCTCAGCTCGGGCAGCTTCTCCGCGCCCTGCAACCGCGACAGCGCGATCAGCTCGGTGACCAGCGTGCCGAGCCGGGTCGCCTCCTGCATGATCTTGGCGCTGAACCGGCGGACCTCGTCCTGGTCGTCCGCGGCGTCGAGCACCGCCTCGGCCAGCAGCGCGAGCGCGCCGACCGGCGTCTTCAGCTCGTGGCTCACGTTGGCGACGAAGTCGCGCCGGGTCGCCTCCAGCCGCACGGACTCCGACTCGTCCGAGGCGTCCACCACGACGAAGTCCCCGGTGAGCACCTTGACCGTGGCGTGCACCGCCTGCGGCTGGCGGCCCTTGATGACCTCCAGCGACGACAGGTCCACCGCGATGACGCCGCCGTCGCGGCGGGCCATCTCGGCGGCGCGCCTGGCCCGGTCGTCCACCCGGTTGTTGCGCACCACGCCCAGCTCCTCGGCGCGGGCGTTGTGCAGCACGACGTCGCCGAAGCCGTTGAGCACGGCGATGCCGTCGGGCGAGGAGTGGACGACCTTGGCCATGAGGTCGGCGACGGTCAGGCCGCGCGGTCGCTGGTCGCGGGCGCGGGCCGTGGACCGGCCGGCGAGAAAGGCGCCGCCGCCGATCAGCAGAGCGCCGATCGACAGGACGAGGTAACCCGTTGCGGTCACGAGCGCATCGTAAGCAGGTCAAGGCGGGTGCGGCCTAGTGTCGGAGCCCGCTTCGTGACTCCCGCGACACCGTCCGGGACCGATGTTTTCCCGCGAGACGACCTGCGTTCACCCAATCGTGTCCAATTGAGTCAGGTCGTGTTCGGACAGGTGCAGCCGGGCGGACGCCAGGTTCTCCTCCAGGTGACGAGTGGAGGACGTGCCGGGGATCAGGAGCACGTTCGGCGCCCGGTGCAGCAGCCAGGCGAGGGCGACCTGGCGCTCGGTCGCGCCGTGCCGGGCGGCGACCTCGGCCAGCGTGTCGTGCTGCAACGGCGTGAAGCCGCCCAGCGGGAAGAACGGCACGTAGGCGATGCCCTCGGCGGTGGTGCGGTCGAGCAGCTTGTCGTCACCGCGCTCGGTGACGTTGTAGAGGTTCTGCACGCACACCACCGGCGCGATCGCCCGCGCCTGGTCGAGGTGGTGCGCGGCGACGTTGCTCAGCCCGAGGTCGCGGATCAGGCCCTGCTCGCGCAGCTCGGCGAGCACGGTGAACGGCTCCTCGACCGACTCGGGGTCCTGCTCGCCGCCGACGCGCAGGTTGACCACGTCCAGCCGCTCCAGGCCGAGCCGGCGCAGGTTGTCGTGCACGGCGTCGCGCAGCTCCTGCGGTTCCCGCGCGGGGACCCAGTCGCCGGTCCCGGTCCGCCGGTAGCCGACCTTGGTGACGATCGTCAGGTGCTCCGGGTAGGGGTGCAGGGCGGCCTTGATCAGCTCGTTCACGACGTGCGGGCCGTAGAAGTCGCTGGTGTCGATGTGGTCGACGCCCAGCTCGACGGCGCGGCGCAGCACCGCCTTGGCGTTCTCGGGGTCGGCGGGCGGGCCGAAGACACCGGGACCGGCGAGCTGCATGGCGCCGTAACCGACGCGGTTGAGGTTCAGCACGGGTTCCACGATCGCCCTCGGCGATCACGGCCGCCGGGATTGGCAGCTTGCTGCCATGCTCGTGGTGTGGAGACGGTGACCGTGGTGCGGGGCGAGGCCGAGTTGTTCGAGCGGACGGCCCACTTGTTCGCGGCGACCACGACCGAGCTGCTGTGCGCGGCGAACGCGCTGCGCACGTGGATGAGCGCCCACCCGCGCGCCGACGTCATGGCGCACCCGCCGGGGCTGCGGATCCGCAAGCTGTTCCGGCTGAGCACCATGCTCGACCCGACGTGGGCCGACCACGCGCGGCACATGGCCGAGCACGGCGCGGACGTGCGGGTCGCCAACCACGACGTGAACGAGACGATCGTGCTGGACGGCCGGGTGGCGATCCTGGCGGGCGACGAGTCGCACGGCCCGCGCAGCTACAGCGTGATCACCCGGCCGGAGCTGGTGCACGGCATCACGTCGCTGTTCGAGGCGGCGTGGCGGGCGGGCACCCCGCTGGCCCTGCACGAGGCGGACATGGCCGAGCTGCGCCTGGCCGCGCCGGGCGTGCTGGACGCGTTGAACCGGGGCTGGACGGACGAGACGGCGGCACGCGCGCTGGGTGTGTCCCTGCGCACGTACCGCCGTCGCGTGGCGGAGCTGATGACCGCGCTCGGCGCGTCGTCCCGGTTCCAGGCCGGGGCGCGCGCCCGCGAGCTGGGCCTGGTCTAGCGGCCCTGGTTGGCCACGGCCTTGATCGCGTCGGCCGCCGCGTCCGGGTCGAGGTACTCGCCGCCCGGCTTGAGCGGCTTCAGCTCGTCGTCCAGGTCGTAGCGCAGCGGGATGCCGGTGGGGATGTTCAGGCCGGCGATCGCCTCGTCGGAGATGCCGTCGAGGTGCTTGACCAGGGCGCGCAGCGAGTTGCCGTGCGCGGCGACCAGCACCGTCCGGCCCGTGCGCAGGTCCGGCACGATGGCGGACTCCCAGTACGGGATCATCCGCTTGACCACGTCCAGCAGGCACTCGGTGAGCGGCAGCTCGGGGCCGAGGTCGGCGTAGCGCGGGTCGCTGTCCTGGCTGAACTCGGTGCCGGGCTCGATCGGCGGCGGCGGGGTGTCGTAGGAGCGGCGCCAGAGCATGAACTGCTCCTCGCCGAACTGCTCCAGCGTCTGCTTCTTGTTCTTGCCCTGCAACGCGCCGTAGTGGCGCTCGTTGAGCCGCCAGTCCCGGCGGACCGGGATCCAGTGCCGGTCGGCCGCGTCGAGGGCGAGGTTGGCGGTGCCGATGGCCCGCCGCAGCAGCGACGTGTGCACGACCTCGGGCAGCACGCCCGCTTCGCGCAGCAGCACGCCGCCCCGCTTGGCCTCCTCCACCCCCTTCTCCGAGAGGGGGACGTCCACCCAGCCGGTGAACAGGTTCTCCGCGTTCCAGACGCTCTCGCCGTGGCGGAGCAGCACCAGGGTTCCGACAGCCATGGGCGTCAGCCTGCCAGATGGGTCGGGCGGGCTCACGCCCGTGGTAGGTGTGATCTTGATCGGTGCAGCCCGACGGGCCGGGCCGGGCCACGCGCGGGCCCGACCCGACGCCCGATCAGCCGCCGAGGCCCCCGAGCGCCCCACCGCCGAGGCCGCCCCCGAGGCCGCCGAGGGCACCGCCGCCCAGCCCGTTGCCGAGGCCCGAGGTGGTCTGCCCCAGCACCGCGCCGAGCGCGGTCTGCACGGCGGTCAGCGGGCTGGTGCGCGGGACGTTGTCCATCGCCGACGCGTTGGCGGCCGGCGAGGCGAGCAGGATGACGGCGGTGGCGCCGGCCGCGACGGCCAGCTTCCCGAGGATGCGCATGCGTGTGCTCTCCGATGTCCGGTGTCGATGTGCACCCGACATGGTTGTGGAGCGTGACGGGTCCGGCTCGCCCAGTAGCCGTGAACAACACCATCGGGTGGTCGCCCACCTCCCCGTGACGGGACCCTCGACAGCGGTACCGCCGCCGTGTCGGCTCGGCCGGACGCGCCGGCCTCGCGATGTGCGCGGAGCGCCTTCGGTGTCATGCGGTTCGGGCTGCGTGCGTACGCGACTCCTCAGCCGCCCTCGCCTGTCCGGTCACTGTCGCGGACCGGCACGAGATGACCCCATACTCCGTCCCGCTCCGCCAGGGCTGATTCCCGTGGTGGATCAGGATCGACCACGGAGAATCCGTCAGGCCAGTTCCTGTTCGGCGCTGGAACCACGTCGAGCCGAACCCGCACGCTGTCGAGTTCGACCCCCTTGCCGAACGTCGCCCCGTCGAACCAAACGTCTTTCCCGAAGATCACCCGGTCGAAGCCGGCGGCCTCCTCGAATGTGACCCCGCCGAATACCACGTCGTCTTCAAACGTCGCTCCGTCGAACCAGGCGTTCCCCTGGAACACCACCCCGTCGAAGCCGGTGGACCCGTTGAACGTCACCCCGTCGAACCAGGCGACCTTCCCGAACCTCACCCCACCGAACCAAGCAGCGTTCCCGAACACCGCCCGGCCGAACACGGCCGCCTTCTCGAACGCAACCCCGTCGAACACGGCGTCCTTCATGAACGTCGCCCCGTGGAACACCGCGTCCGCCTTGAACGTCGCCCTCTGGAAGACAGCGGTGTCACCGAACGTCGTCCCGCGGAATCCCGCGTCCCCTTCGAAGGTCGCCTCGCTGAATCGAGCCACCCGGACGTGGCAACCTCCGAGGTCGAATGCGGTGAGCGTCGCACCGGCGAGGTCGAGATCGATGTCTTCCCAGAAGGTTCTCGCCGGCCGATCGGCATCGTCTCCCGGGTGGAGGTGCTTCGTGATGATGCGTTGCGCGGTGAGTCGTACTTCGCGCTCCTGCATGCGGCCTTCGTTCTCGGCGCGATCCACGATCGGCCCCGCCTGCTCGCCGGTCGCCTGCTTGTCCCACTGCGGGGCAGCCATGAGGGCGTCGACTGCTGCGGACGCGGTGGACACGAGATCCGGGGCCACCGGCGGTTGGAAGGGCATCCGGAGGTAGGAGCACAACACGTTGACGACGGTCTGTCGCTGGTCCGGTACGTTCTGCGCCAGCCGTTCGAGGGCGTACATCCCGCCCAGGCGCACCGGTGCCTTCTCCGATCCGAGTTGCTCCACCGCCTTGGTGTACAACTCGGTCACCCGTCGTTCGGTGGCGTCCTGCTCCTGGTGCGCTTGGTCGACGTCCTTCTGCCGCAGTGCTATCTCCGCAGCCTGCTGCCTCCGGGCCGCCAGCCACAACGCCGCCGCTCCCCCTGTGCCGACGACAATGGTCCCGGCCGTCCTGATCGCGTCCAAGCGCGCCCTGTCCGCCTCCGTGCCGTTGCCGTAAGCCAAGAGCAGCGCTGTCGCCACCCCCGCCCCGACCACTACGAGCGCCACCCCGAACCACACGATGGCCCTGGTGGAGAGGACCTTGTAGGTCGGGCCCCGCTGTTCTCCCACGAGAAGAGGATCGTTGGTCGACCACGCGGTTACAACCGGGTTCGCCGAGTCGACCCGAAGGGCTCCATGCCATTCCGGTCGCATTGGTACGCGAACTTGCGCTGCCCTTCGACATCCTGGGAGACCTGCCGCGTGGCGAGCGCGTTCTGCACGAGATGACAGATGCTCAACTTCACTGCCGACGCAGTTGGCGCAGGTGAGCCATGGTTCAAGCGGCTCACCTGCGCCAATCGCTCACGCGATCAGTGAGCCTCGCGGGCGCGCAGGTCCTTGCGCAGGATCTTGCCCGACGCGGACTTAGGGATGGCGTCGATGAACTCCACCACCCGCACCTTCTTGTGCGGCGCGACCTGGGACGCCACGAACTCCATCACGCCCGACTCGTCCAGGTCGGTGCCGGGCTGGCGGACGACGAAGGCCTTCGGCACCTCCTCGCCCTCCTCGTCGCGCACGCCGACCACGGCCGCGTCGGCGATCGCCGGGTGGGTCAGCAGCACCGCCTCCAGCTCGGCCGGCGGCACCTGGTAGCCCTTGTACTTGATCAGTTCCTTGACCCGGTCCACGATGCTGACCAGGCCGTTCTCGTCGATCACGGCGACGTCGCCGGTGTGCAGCCAGCCGTCGGCGTCGAGCGTGGCGGCGGTGGCGTCGGGGTTGTTCAGGTAGCCCTTCATCACGTTCGGGCCGCGGCACCACAGCTCGCCGCGCTCGCCCACGCCGACGTCCTCGCCGGTGGCCGGGTCCACGAAGCGGCACTCCATGTTCGGCGCGATCACCCCGACCGTGCCGACGGAGATGTCGTCGCGGCCGTCCGGGATCGCGTGGCTGACCGGGCTCATCTCGGTCATCCCGTAGCCCTGGGAGACGCGGCAGCCCAACCGCTTGGCGACGGCCGCCGCGAGGTCCACGTCGAGCGGCGCGGCGCCGGAGAAGATGGTGTCGATGCCGGACAGGTCGTACTGGTCGACCAGCGGGTGCTTGGCCAGCGCCACCGCCACCGGCGGCGCGATGTAGACGCGGTCGGTGCGGTGGTCCTGGATCACCCGCAGGAACTCGGGCAGGTCGAACTTCGGCATCGTCACCACGGTCGCGCCGACGTGCAGGCCGTTGTTCATCAGCACCTGCATGCCGTAGATGTGGAAGAACGGCAGCACGGCGAGGATCTTGGTGTCCTCGCCGACCTCCAGCAGCGGCCCGCACTGGACGATGTTGGCGACCAGGTTGCGGTGCGTCAGCATCACGCCCTTGGCCCGGCCGGTGGTCCCGGAGGAGTACGGCAGCACGGCCACGTCCTCGGCCGGGTCGACCGCCACCTCGGGCACCGGGTCGGAGTTGGCCAGCAGCGACGACAGGCTCGGGTAGCCCTCGGCGGCGTCGAGCACCACCACGTCGGAGATGCCCGCCTTCTCCGCGCCGGGCGCGGCGTTGGGCAGCAGCGCGGACACCGTGAACAACATCTTCGCGCCCGCGTCCGTGAGCTGGTGCGCGACCTCGTCGGCGGTGTAGAGGGCGTTGACGGTGGTCGCCGTGGCCCCCGCCCGCAGGATGCCGTGGAACACCACCGCGTAGTACGGCGTGTTCGGGCTCAGGATGCCGACGACGTCGCCCTTGCCGATCCCCCGCGCGGCCAGCGCGGCGGCCAGGCGGTCGACCGCGCCGGCCAGTTGTCGGTAGGTCAGCGACGCGCCCGAGGTGCCGTCGACCAGCGCGACCCGGTCGGCGCGGTCGCCGAGGTCGGCGAACAGCAACTCGTGCAGCGAGACGTCCGGGACCACGACATCGGGGAACGGACTGCGGAAGACCATGCGGCTGCCTCATTCATCCAGGGGGCCGGGATCCCGCCATCGTGAGTCAAGCCACATCGCGGGTCAAGGCAGTCGCTCGTCACGCTCCAGCGTTACTTAACTCGGCTAAGAACAACACGAATGGAGTAGCGCCGGCCCTTGTGGGGATCACCGGCCATCTGCCAAGTTGGCAGGGCCTCGCGGGTCGGCTCCCACGCACTCCGACGACCTGCGCGGCACACCCGCGGTTCGCATCCCCCCGTCGAACCGCGCCCCGCGCGGAATCCCGGGTTCCCCCCGCCCGGATCCGCCTGACGCGGGGACCGACGCGGGGCGGCTTGAACTCGCGACTCCCCCTCTCTCCCAAGCCGCCCCGCGCTCCGCGCGGATGTTGCTCTCGGTAGAGCGGTGCGTCTTACGAGGCGCCCGTCGCGGGCGCGGCCACCCGACGCCGACGGCGACGCCACCAGTAGCCGAGCACCGGCAGCCCCAGCACCACCGCGAACGGCAGCACCGCGCCCAGCACCACCAGCAGCCACGCGAACGCGTCCACCAGCGCGTGCCAGCCACCGGCGAACGCGCTCAGGAAGTCGTCCTCCTCCTCGACGACCACCGGCGCGCCCGCCGCCGAGACCGTGACGGTCAGCGTGGACAGCGCGACCTGGCCCTTGAGCGTCTCGTACCGGCGCTGCAACGACTCCAGCTCCGCCTGCCGCTTGGTCAGCTCGGCCTCGACGTCGGTGATCTCCGCGGTGGTCGTGGCCCGCTCCAGCAGCCCCCGCACCCGCTCCACGCTGGCCCGCTGGTTCGCCAGCCGCGCCTCGACGTCCACGATCTGCTCGGTCACGTCCTCCGTCGTCAGCTCCCGCTTGACGACCTGCACGCCCTCCAGCGCGGCGATCGCCGTGAGCACGCGGTCCAGCCGGTCACCGGGCACCTTGAACGTCACGGTCGCCCGGTCCGGCTGGGACTTCTCCTGCGCCGCGTACCCGCCCTCGCCCCCGACCAGGTCCGTGACCCTGCCCATCACCGCCGACGAGTCGGCCGCGCGCAGCTCGACCGTCGCCGTGCGCACGAGCTGCCTGCCGTCCCGAGCCGACGCGGTGTCGGCCTGCCGCGCCTCGCCCGACGAGTCCCGCGCGGGCGGCGTGCCGCCCTGCTGCGGCGACGCGACCTCCGGCGCGACGGCCGCCCGATCCGCCGCCGACGACTCGCCGGACCCGTTCGCCCCGCACCCGGCCAGCGCCACCACCGCGAACGCGGCGGCCACCAGCCCCACCCGTCTGCCCATGTGCCCCTCCCTCGTGGTCACCGCAGGGACGGGGCCGGGCCTCAGGGCCGTTGCGCGGGCGTGATCACGATTCGGACACCAGGTGCCGGAACGCCTGGAGGTTGGCCAGCGACTCGCCGCGCGAGACGCGCCAGTCCCACTCGCGCCGGATGGCGCCGGCGAAGCCGATCTCCAGCAGCGTGTTGAAGTCGCCGTCGGCGGCCTCCACCACCTGCCCGAGCACCCGGTCCAGCTCGTCCGGCGTCACGGCGTGCGGCGCGATCCGGCCGACCAGGTAGATGTCACCGGTCGTGTCGATCGTGTAGTGCACGCCGTACAGCTTGGCGTTGCGCCGCAACAAGAACCGGTAGACGTCCTCGTGCGCCTCGTCCGGCTTGCGGCACACGAACGCCTCCACCACCAGCGCGTGCCTGCCGACCACCAGCCAGCAGTTCGTCTGGAGCTTCTTCGCGCCGGGCAGGGTCACGAAGAACCGACCGGGTCCCTTGTGGTCGTAGCGCAGCTCGCGGTCGTCCAGCGTCGACCGGATGACGTCGTCCAGGCTCAAGCGAAGACCTCCTCGCGGAACACGTCCCGTGCCTCGGCGTACCCGGCGAGGAGTGAATCAGTCGTCCGGTCCCACGAGAACCGGCGGGCGTGGCCGACGGCGTTGCTCGCCAGCTCCTCCCGGCACGCGGGCAGCAGCGCGATGTCGGACAGCACCCGCGCCCACGTCCTCGGGTCGTGCCCGTCCACCAGCACCCCGGACACCCCGTCGCGCACCGCGACCGGCAACCCGCCCACCGCCGCCGCGACCACCGGCGTGCCGCACGCCTGCGCCTCCAGCGCGACCAGGCCGAACGACTCGTTGTGGCTCGGCACGGCCACCACGTCGGCGGCCCGGTACACCCGCGCCAGCGCCTCGCCGCCCTGCGGCGGCAGGAACCGCACCACGTCGGAGATCCGCAGCTCGGCCGCCAACCGCACCAGCTCGTCCGGCGTCTTCAAGCCGGACCCCGACGGCCCGCCCACGACCAGCACCACCAGCCGCGACCGCAGCCCCGGGTCGCGCGCCACCATCTCGGCCGCCGCGCGCAGCAGCACGTCCGGGGCCTTCAACGGCTGGATGCGCCCCACGAACGCGAGCACCACCGACTCGGGCCGCAGCCCCAACGCCGCCCGCGCACCCTCCCGGTCACCCGGCGTGAACCGCTCCAGGTCCACCCCGGGCGGCACGACCAGCACCTTCGCCGGGTCGGCCGCGTACAGGTCCACCAGCTCGGACGCCTCCACCTCGGTGTTCGCGACCAGCCGGTCCGCCTCGGCCACGACCTGCTCCTCGCCGATCACCCGCATCCGGGGCTCCGGCGTGTCGTCCGCCGCCAGCGCCAGGTTCTTCACCTTGGCCAGCGTGTGCGCGGTGTGCACCAGCGGCACCGCCCACCGCTCCCGGGCCAGCCACCCGACCTGCCCGGACAGCCAGTAGTGCGAGTGCACGACGTCGTAGTGCCCCGGCTCGTGCCGCGCCTCGGCCCGCAGCACGCCCGCCGTGAACGCGCAGAGCTGGCCGGGCAGCTCCTCCTTGCCCAGCCCTTCGAACGGCCCGGCCACCACGTGCCGCACCGTCACGCCCGGCGCCAACTCGGCCACCGGCGGCAACTCCGACGACGTGGCGCGGGTGAAGATCTCGACCGCGATGCCGCGCTGCGCCATCCGCGTGGCGGTCTGCACGATGTAGACGTTCATCCCGCCCGCGTCGCCCGTGCCGGGCTGCTCCAGCGGCGAGGTGTGCACCGACAACACCGCGACCCGCCTCACCGGGAGACCTCCGCGACGAACCGGGCGAGGTCGGCCGCGAACCGCTCCGGCCGCTCCAGGAACGGCGAGTGCGCGGTTCCGTCGTAACGGCGCAAGTCGGCTCCGGGGATCAGGGCCGCCGCGTACTCCGCGGCAGCCGGGTCGACCACCTCGTCGGCGGTGCCGTGCACCACCAGTGTCGGCTTGTCGACCGCCTTCAGCACGGCGGCGCTGTCCACATCGCGCCGGAACAGGTCCCGGCGGACCCTCGGCGGCACCCGCAACGCCGTCCCCAGCAGCCGCTGCACCACCTCGCCGGGCAACCCCGGCGACTGGTCGCGGCAGAAGTCCGCCAACGCGGGCACGGCCACCGCCGGGTCGTCCGACAACGCCCCCGGCAACGCCGCCCGCATCACCGGCCCGGTCACCCCACCGGGCCGATCGCGCCCGACCTCGGTGATCGCGCCGACCAACACCACCCCGTCGACCAGCCCGGTCCCGTGCGCGCGCAGGTAGTCCACCACCACCAACCCGCCGTACGACCACCCGACCAACACCACCGGCCGCCCGACGTGGTCCACGACCGCCTTCAGGTCCGACGCCCACACCGCCGAGTCGCGATAACCCCCCGCGGCCACCTCGGAACGACCGTGACCGCGCAGGTCCAAGGCGTACGACCGCATCGAGGGGTGGGGCGACCACACCTCCCCGGACTGCGCCCAACCGTGCACCAGCACGACCGCCGGGCCGTCGACCGGACCCGACTCGCGAACCGCCAGCCGGACGCCCCCGGCGTCGAGGAGAGTGTTCTGCACGACCTAGGACAACGCACCACCGAACCCATCACTTCCCACGCAAGTGATTTTCGGTCCTCCACCACACCAACACCACAAACCCGGCTACCACGAGTCACGAAACAATTCCCCGCAGTGCACCAACCCCGACAACACCACCCACAACACACCCAAAACGACCCACAACGGACCCGCCACCACCCCACCGAGGCTCGATTTGACATGGGTTCGGGTGCCTTAGGCTGGACGAAGCCGGCAGGCCCGGCGGGACGCTTTTCCCCGCCGGGCCTGCCGGCTTTGGCCTGCCCCTGGCACCCGTAAGGGCCCCATGTCAAATCGAGCCGGACGCGCCCCCCACAGCGAACCTCGCCCCCACAGCGACCGACGCCACCACAGCGAACCCCGCCACCGAGCCCTACCGCCTCACAGCGCCGACATCGTCTGCCACTGCGCCCACGGGATCTGCCAGTCGTACCAGTCGTACTGCGGCGGCAACGTCGTGATCGACCCCGTCACCTCCACCGGGTCGCCGACCAACGCGCTGTCGTAGTACGCCTTCGCGTCGGCCTCCAACAGGTTCGCGCACCCGTGCGAGGTGTTGTTCTTCCCGATGTTGGCCGCGTTGTCGTTGTTCTCGTGGATGAACTCGCCGTGGTTGGAGATCCGCACGGCCCACTTCTTGACCACGTTGGTGTACCCGTACCGCGGGTTGTCGAAGCTGAACTGCGGGTCCTTCTGCATCACCACGAACGTGCCGTTCGGCGTGGTCAGCTCCGGGTCCGCGTCCTTGCCGAACGACGCCGGGTACGTCGCCACCGTCTGCCCGTCCCGCTGCACGACCATCTGGTGCGTCGGCGTGTCGATCTTCACGACCTGGTTGCGACCGATGGTGAAGTCGCTGGTCACGTCCGCGCGCCCGTACGCGCCGCCGCCGTACGGCACGCCGTACAGCTTCGCCTCGACGTGGACCTGGGTGTTCGCGGGCCAGTAGTTCTCCGGCCGGTAGTGCACCTCGCGCGAGTTCAGCCACGCCCAGCTGCCCTGCACGCCCGCGGAGTTCGTCACGGTCAGGGCCTTCTCCACGGTCGCCCGGTCCGCGACGTCCGCGTCGAACTCGACCTTGATCGGCACGGCGACGCCGACCGTCTGGTTGTCGCCGGGGAACAGCGTGGCGCGCACCTGCGCCGCCGGGTTCACCGTCGTGAACCCGCCCTTCAGCTCGACGGGCTTGCCGTCGGTGCCGGTGGCGCGGCCCGCGTAGGCGTAGGTCTTGCCGAACCCGAGCGGCTCGGTGCTGGACCACGACCGCTTGTCCCCGGCGAGCTGGCCCGCCACCGCCTTGCCCTCGGGGTTGGTGACCGTGACCTGGTCGATCGTGCCCTCGGCCACGGTGACCTGCACCGGGACGTTGACCGGCACCTCGGTCGCGCCGTCCGCGGGCGCGGTGGTGAACCTGGCCACCGGCGGGTTGTCGCCGCCGACCGGTTTCGCGGTGCCCGGCTCGACCTTCGCCGAGCAGCCGGCCAGCAGTGCCAAGCCGACGAGCAAGGACGCCACCACTCTGCTGTGCACGTTACGACGCACGTTACGACCTCCCGATCGAAGGACGCTCCACACGACTTCCGGTGCGAGTGATCCGCATCACACACCTACGATCCCGCGTGTGAACCGTCCTATCGCAGTCGTGACCGGAGCCAGTGCGGGAATCGGTGAGGCCACCGCCCGCAGGCTCGCCGCCGAGGGCTTCCACGTCGTGCTCGGCGCCCGGCGGGTCGACCGCCTCCAGGTTATCGCGGATGAGATCGGAGGCACCCCGGTCGAGCTGGACGTCACCTCCGCCCCGTCCGTCGCGGCGTTCCTGGACGCCGTGCCCGAGGCCAACGTCCTGGTGAACAACGCGGGCGGCGCGCGCGGCCTGGCCACCGTGGCGGAGGCCGACGAGGAGCACTGGCGCTGGATGTGGGAGACGAACGTGCTGGGCACGTTGCGCGTCACCAAGGGCCTGCTGCCGAAGCTGATCGCCTCCGGCGACGGCCACGTCGTCACGGTCACCTCCGTGGCCGCCTACGAGGCGTACGACAACGGCTCCGGCTACACCTCCGCCAAGCACGCCCAGTCCGCGCTGCACCGGACGCTGCGCGGCGAGCTGCTCGGTCAGCCGGTGCGCGTCACGGAGATCCTGCCCGGCATGGTCGAGACGGACTTCTCGGTCAACCGGTTCGACGGCGACACCGAGCGCGCCGCCGCCGTCTACCGGGGCGTGACGCCGCTCACCGCGGACGACGTGGCGGACGTGATCGCGTTCGCGGTGACCCGGCCGCCGCACGTGAACCTGGACCGGATCGTGCTCAAGCCCCGCGCGCAGGCGTCGGCGTCCCGGGTGCACCGGACGACGTGAGCAGCTCCACGTCGAGCTGATCGAGCACCGGGCCGATCGGGTTCGCGAACCCGCGGTCCGGGCTGCCGCCGCAGTACAGCCCGACCACCCGGTTCGCGTCGTCCAGCAGCACCGCGCCGGAGTCGCCGTGGTCGGCGAACCGGGGCGACTCGATGCGGATCTGGTCGTGCAGCGTCCGCACGCCCAGCCCCACGCCGAAGTCCAGCGTGATCGCCGCGTCGGTGGACGCCACCACGCCGACCGTGACCGCGGTGGTCCGGCCGCGCTTGCGCACCCGGTCGCCGACCCGCGCCCGCGCCGGGCCGGTGATCGGCCCGAGGCCGACCACCTCGGGCCGCACCCGCGGCGTGGTGAGCATGATCGCGGCGGCGTCCACCCGGCTCGACAGCGCCGCCCGCGACAGCGCGCCGACCCGGTCGTGCACCGGGTGCCCGCCGTCCACGCGGGACGGGTGGACCATCGGGTCGCCGACCGACCAGGCGTCGTCCACGCAGGCCACGTGGAACGACGTGAGCGCCATCACCAGGTGCCGGCGGCGCGGCGTGACCAGCGCGCCGAGCGTCCCGGCCACCACGTAGTCGTCCGCTTCGGACACGTCCGGCGGCACGAGCCGGACGGCCCGGCTGGGCCCGATCCCGATGCCGCCCGCCAGGGACTCGTGCCGCTCCGCCCCGCTCACGCCCTCCGGCGACGCGATGGTGTGGTGCGGCCAGAACGTGTCCTCCACCACGTCGGTCGGCAGGCCGAGCACGTCCGGCGGGATGGCGAACTGGGCGGCGGGACCCTTGCGGCGGACGTACACGACGATCGCCAGCTCACCGGTCACCCGGCCGCGCACGGTCTTCTCGCCCAGGTCGACACCCACCACACCGGGCCGGCTCAGGAAATCGTCCTCGACCAGCTTCTTGATCGGCCTGGCGGCCGCGCGATCGTCGTAGGGGTAGGCCATGACGACCTCCAACGGGTGCCTCTACCTCCATGAAACGCGCGCAGTGAGGATTCGTCACACGGAGTCACCCGTTCGGCCGTCCTGTCCCGCGGTGGCGGGCCGGGTTCGGCCGCCCGACCGCGGAGGCCGTGAGCGCTCGGCGTCAGCCCAGGTCGCACCCGACCAGCACCGGCTCCGGCCGCAGCTCCACCCCGAACGCCGCCCGCACTCCGTCGCGCACCTCGCGCGCGAGGTCGAGCAGGTCCTCCGTGGACGCGCCGCCGCGGTTGGTCAGCGCCAGCGTGTGCTTGCCCGACAACGCCACCCGGCCGCCGGGACCGCGGTGCCCGCGGCCGAACCCGGCCCGCTCGATCAGCCACGCCGCCGACAGCTTCGCGTGCCCCGGCCCCGCCGGGTAGGTCGGCACGTCCACGTGCGGCCCCAGCCGTTCCGCGATCCGGATCAGCACGCCGGCCAGCGTGGAGTCGTCCAGCAGCGGGTTGGTGAAGAACGAGCCCGCGCTCCACGTGTCGTGGTCGGCCGCGTCCAGCACCATCCCCTTGCCGCGGCGCAGTTCCAGCACCGCCTTGCGGGCCGCGTCGGCGGGCACCCGGTCGCCCGGCGCGACCCCCAGCACGCGGGCCAGCTCGGCGTACCGGATCGGCGCGGACTGCCCGCCCGCGGTCAGCGCGAACCGCGCCCGCAGCACCACCGCGTGGTCGGTGCCCTTCAGCACGCTCGTCCGGTAGGCCAGCCCGAGCCCTTCGGCGGGCACCTGGTGCACCCGGCCCGTGCGGCGGTCGAGCAGGTCCACCGACGTCAGCACCTGCGCCACCTCGACGCCGTACGCGCCGACGTTCTGCACCGGCGTCGCGCCGACCAGGCCGGGGATGCCGGACAGGCACTCCAGCCCGCCCAGCCCCTGCGCCACCGCCTCGGCGACCACGGAGTCCCAGTCCTCGCCCGCCTCGACGGTGAGCTGCACCAGGCCGTCGCCCAGCGGGTCGAGCCGGCGGCCGGTGGTGCCGACCGCGACGACCGTGCCGGGGAAGCCGGCGTCGGACACCACGAGGTTCGAGCCGCCGCCGAGCAGCAGCAGCGGCTCGCCGGCCGCGTCCAGCTCGCGCACGACCTCGACCAGCTCGGCGGCGGTGGTGGCGCGCGTGAAGCTCTTCGCGGGGCCACCGAGCCGCAGCGTGGTGCACTCGGCCAGCGGCACACGGGCACTGGAGGGCGGGGTGGTCACGACCGAGAACGGTAGCCTCCGCGCCATGGCACGCCGCATCGAGCACCGAACCACGTCCCGCTGGCCCGCGCGGGACGTGTACGCCGCGCTGGTGGACCGGTCGTACCTGCGCGACCGGCTCGCCGCCCTCGGTGGCACCGACCCCGAGCTGGTCGCCTTCACCACCACCGAGCAGAGCACGTCCTACCAGCTCAGGCAGGGTGTCCCGGCGGACCGGCTGCCGTCGGTCGCGCGCGGCCTGCTCGGCGGCGACCTCGTCATCGACCGCGCCGAGTCGTGGACGGAGGCCGGGTACGCGGGCACCGTGGAGGTGACGCTGAACGGCGTGCCGGGCCGGTTGGACGGCACGATCACGCTCGCCGACACCGCGGGTGGGAGCGAACTCACCCTCACGGGTCAGGTCAAGGTGGGCATCCCGATCATGGGCGGCAAGCTGGAGGCGCTGATCGCCGAACAGGTCGCCCTGCTGCTCGACAAGGAAACCGAGTTCACCGCCGAATGGCTCGCACGCCGCGCCTAGCCGCGGGCCGGGCCCGCGCGCTCGGCCTGCCCACCCGGGGCACCACCAACCCGAACCGGTTGCGCCGCGTCGACCGGTGGGTGGCGCACACCTACCGCGACCTGCTGTCCGCGCCGGAACCGCTGGTCGTCGACCTCGGCTACGGCTCGTCGCCGGTCACCACGGTGGAGCTGGCCGCGCGGCTGCGCGCGGTCAACCCGGACGTCCGCGTGCTGGGCCTGGAACTCGACGCCGAGCGCGTGGCGGCGGGCAAGGAGGTCGCCGACCCGCCGCGGCTGGACTTCCGGCGCGGCGGGTTCGAGCTGGCCGGCGCGCGCCCGCTGCTGCTGCGCGCGTTCAACGTGCTGCGGCAGTACACCGAGGAGCAGGCGGCGGAGGCGTGGGACACCATGGTCGGCCGGCTCGCGCCCGGCGGCGTGCTGGTGGAGGGCACGTGCGACGAGATCGGCCGCCGGTGCTGCTGGGTCGCGCTGACCGCCGAGGGGCCCCGGACGTTCACGATGTCGTGCCTGCCCGCCGACCTGGAAACGCCGAGCGACCTGGCCGAGCGGCTGCCCAAGGCGTTGATCCACCACAACGTGCCGGGCGAGAAGGTGCACGCCCTGCTCGGCGAGCTGGACGCGTGCTGGGCGACGTGCGCGCCGTTCGCGCCCTACGGGCCGCGGGCCCGGTGGGTGGAGTCCGTGCGGCTGCTGGCCGAGCGCGGCTGGCCCGTGCTGGACGACCGGAAGCGGTGGCGGTTGGGGGAGATCACGCTTCGCTGGGACGTCGTGAGTCCCTAGGGTGTGCGGGGTGGACCACGCCGACTTCGTGCAGCACCTGAGGACCCAGTACGCCGCCCTGCGCGCCGCGGCGATCGCCGCCGGCCCGGACGCGCCGGTGCCGACCTGTCCCGGTTGGACGGTGCACGACCTGGTCGACCACCTGGGCCGCACGCACTCGTGGGCGCTGCGCGCGCTGCACACCCCGGTGGACGGCGACCGGCCGCGGCCCGACGACCGGCCCGCCGACTGGGACGAGCTGCTCGTGTGGTCGGAGAAGACGTTCGCCGAGCTGGCCGACACGCTGGCCGGCACCACGTCGAACACGCCCGCGTGGACGTTCGTGGGGCCGAAGACCTTCGCGTTCTGGTCCCGCCGGCAGGCGCACGAGACGGCGATCCACCGGCTGGACGCCGAGCACGCGCGGCACGGCGCGGACGTGCCGTCGCTGCTGTTCGACGTGGAGTTCGCGGCCGACGGCGTGGACGAGTTCCTGACCTGGATGCTCACCAACACCACCCGGCGCAGGCCGGTCGAGCGGGCCGGCCGGGTGCTGTTCCACGCCGCCGACGCGGGCCGCGCCTGGGAGTTGCGGCTCACGCCGGGGCAGCCGCCGGAGGTGGGGCCGATCAGCGGCTCGGCCTCGGCGACCGACGAGGACGCCACCGTGGCGGGCACCGCGGACGCGCTGTACCGGGCCGCGTGGGGCAGGCCGAGCGGGGCCATCACATCAGGTGACAGGTCACTGGTGGACGGGCTGCCCCGACCGTAGATACTTCCCGTCGTGCCTCTGCCTGAACGACGCTACGTGATCACCTTCGGCTGCCCCGACCGCACCGGCATCGTGGCCAGGATCGCCTCGTTCCTGGCCGAGCACGGCGGGTGGATCGTCGAGGCGGCCTACCACACCGACCCGGCCACCAACTGGTTCTTCACCCGCCAGGAGGTGCGGGCGGACTCGCTGCCGTTCGACGTGGACGAGCTGCGGACCCGGTTCGCCGAGGTGGCCCGGGAGCTGGGCGCGCACCCCGGCTCGTGGCGGGTGACCGACTCGGGCGAGCGCCGGCGCGTGGTGATCCTGGTGTCCAAGGAGGGGCACTGCCTGTACGACCTGCTGGGCCGGGTTGCCTCGCACGAGCTGGACGTGGACGTGGCGGCGGTCATCGGCAACCACGCGGACCTGGCCGGGATCACCCGGGCGCACGGGATCCCGTTCCACCACGTGCCGTTCCCGGCGAACGACCCGGAGGGCAAGGCGGCGGCGTTCGCGCAGCTGCGGCAGCTCGTGGACGCGCACGAGCCGCACGCGGTGGTGCTGGCGCGGTTCATGCAGATCCTGCCCGCGGAGCTGTGCGCGGACTGGGCCGGGCGGGCGCTGAACATCCACCACAGCTTCCTGCCGTCGTTCGTCGGGGCGCGGCCGTACCACCAGGCGCACAGCCGGGGCGTGAAGCTGGTCGGCGCGACGTGCCACTACGTGACCGCGGACCTCGACCAGGGCCCGATCGTGGAGCAGGACGTGATCCGGGTGGACCACACCGACTCGGTCAACGACATGGTGCGCAAGGGGCGGGACATCGAGAAGGTCGTGCTGGCGCGCGGCCTGCGGTGGCACCTGGAGGACCGCGTCCTGGTGCACGGCAACCAGACCGTCATCTTCTGAACGTCGAACTCACGGGTCCCGAACGTTCGACTCTCGGGGCCTGGACGTACGACTCACGCGAGAGTCCTACGTTCGCGCCCCGTGTGTCGAACGCTCCGGACCCGTGTGTCGAACGCTCGGGTCTGGCGGATTCGGCGTTCGGGCGCGGGGGTGGCACGTAGGCTGCGCCGGTGCGCACCGAGTTCACCGACCTCGACCGGGTCCGCGCGGCGACCGACCTGCGGGACGCCGTCCTCGTCGGGCTGGATTTGGGCGAGGAGGAGCTGCGCGTGCCCATGGACGGCGCGCTGTTCCTCGGCTGCACGCTCTCGCCGGTCGCCCAACGCCGTGCCGCGGCGGCGGGCGCGCTGGTGTTCCCGGCGATCCCCGGCCTGCCCTACGACGTGTACCGGTCCCGCCTCTACACGCCGGCGGAGCTGTTCGCCGGGTTCGACCCGGACGACCCGACCACCTACGCCGACACCCCGGACGCCCGGATCTACCGGCACAGCCGCGCGCAGGGCCACAACCCCGACCCGCTCCACGCGCTGGCCGAACGCCTGCACGACCACGCGATCACCGAGGCGCTGGCGGACGTGCTGCCCGAACGCCCGGTCGCGGTGATGGGCGGGCACGCGCTGGGCCGCGACACCGACGGCTACCGGCGGGCCGTGGAGCTGGGCGCGGCGCTCGGCGAGGCCGGGTTCACCGTGCTGACCGGCGGCGGGCCGGGGGTGATGGAGGCCGTGCCGCTGGGCGTGCGGATCGGCGTGGACGAGCCGACGTTGAAGGACCTGGCCGCCGCGCCGGGATTCGGCGGCGACGCGGAGTCCATCGGCCGCTGGCTCGCGGCGTGCCCGACGGACCTGCCGACCGGCGACCGGCCGCGCACGATCGGCATCCCGACCTGGTTCTACGGCCACGAGCCGCCCAACCCGGCGTGCGAGCTGCACGCCAAGTACTTCGCCAACTCCGTCCGCGAGGAGGGCCTGCTCACGGTCGCCACCGGCGGGATCATCTACACGCCGGGCAGCGCGGGCACCGTGCAGGAGGTGTTCCAGGACTACTGCCAGAACCACTACGGCTCGGTCGGCCCGGCCGCGCCCATGGTGTTCCTGGGCGAGCGGTTCTGGGTGGACGAGGTGCCCGCCGCGCCGCTGGTCCGGCGGCTCGCCCGCGGCCGGGAGGCGGAGCGCTGGATCCTGGTGACCGACGACACCGACGAGGCGGTCGGCTTCCTGCGGGCGTACGCGGCCTAGCGGGCCAGGCCCTCGACGACCTCCGCGCCCGGCAGCTTCGCCAGCACCTCGCCCGGCACGAGCAGCTTGCTGCCCCGCACGCCGCTGCCGATCACCAGCTCCGGCGCGGCCGCCACCTCGGGCGACAGCAGCACGGGCCAGTCGGCGGGCAGGCCCACGGGCGTGATGCCGCCGTACTCCATGCCGCTGAGCGACACCGCGTCGTCCATCGGCGCGAACGACGCCTTGCGCGCGTCCAGCCGCCTCCGCACCACGCCGTTCACGTCCGCGCGCGTGGTGGCGAGCACGACGCACGCCGCATACCGCACGGTGTCGCCCCGCTTGCCCGCGACGACGACGCAGTTCGCCGACGCCTCCAGCGGCGAGCCGTAGTGCGCGCAGAACTCGGCCGTGTCCGCCAGCGACGGGTCGATCTCGGCGACCGCGAACCGGGACGCGTCCGCCACCGACCGCAGCGCGGCGGCGACCGGGTCGGCCACCAGGTCCAGCCGGTCCAGGGCGGGCACGGGGGTCAGGGTTCCAGCGATGGTCCACACGGGAACCATCCTGCCGGCTCGCCTTGACGTTGACGTAGCGTCAACCCCTACCGTGGTCGGCACAGGGAGGGAGCACGGTCATGGCCTGGTCGATCGCGCAGGTCGCGCGCATGTCGAAGGTGACGTCGCGGACGCTGCGGCACTACGACGCGATCGGCCTGCTCGAACCGGCGTGGATCGGCGGCAACGGCTACCGGTACTACGAGCGCGAGCAGCTCCTGCGGCTCCAGCGGATCCTGCTGCTGCGCGACCTCGGGCTCGGCCTCGACACCGTGGCCGAGGTCCTGGACGGGCGGCACCGGGAGGTCGACGTGCTGCGCAACCACGCGCGGTGGCTGGCCGCCGAGCAGGAGCGGCTGGCGAAGCTGGCGCGGACCGTCTCCCGCACGATCGAGGAACTGGAAGGAGGTGACGAGGTGAAGCTGGAAGAGCTGTTCGACGGCTTCGACGCCGACCGCCAGGCCCGCTACGAGGCGGAGCTGGTGGAGCGGTTCGGCGAGGGCGTCCGGGAGCACGTGGACGAGAGCAAGCGCCGCGTGCGCGGCTGGTCCAAGCCGGACGCCGCGGAGTTCCAGGCGGAGTGGCGGGCCATCACCGACGCCTACGCCGGGCTGTTCGACGCGGGCGTCGCGGTCGACTCGCCGCAGGCGCTGGAGGTGACGGACCGGCACCACCGCTGGATCAACCGCAGTTGGACGCCGGACCGCGAGTCCTACACCGGGCTCGGGCGGCTGTACGTCGACTCGCCGGAGTTCAAGGCGCAGTTCGACGCGCACGCCGAGGGGTTCGCCGAGTACGTCCGCGACGCCATCGCGGCCTACGCGTCGGCCCGGCTCTGACGCCGGCCCCGCAGGCCCACGGGGAGGTGCACATCCCCGTGGACCCGGTCGCCGTCACACGTCGTGCAGCCCGAACGCCTTCATCGCCTCGCGGTTGAACGCGGGCAGGTCGTCCGGGTTGCGGCTGGTCACGAGCGTCCAGCCGCCCATGGTGCAGACCCGGACCTCCTCGTCGGCCCAGTCACCGCCCGCGTTGCGGATGTCGGTCGCGAGGCTCGGGAACGAGGTGAGCATCTTGCCGCGCACCACGTCGGCCTCGACCAGCAGCCACGGCCCGTGGCAGATCGACGCGACCGGCTTGCCCGCGGCCACGTGCTGCTTGACGAACCGCACCGCGTCGCGGTCCATGCGCAGGAAGTCGGCGTTGGCCACCCCGCCGGGGATCACCACGCCGTCGTAGTCCATCGGGTCGGCGTGCGCGAACGGCACGTCCACGTCGAACCTGTCGGCCGGGGTCAGGTGGTCGAACGCCTGCACCTGACCCAGCTTGGGCGCGAGCAGCCTCGGCACCGCGCCTGCCTTCTCCACGTGCTGCCAGGGCTCGGTCAGCTCGACCTGCTCGATGCCCTCCGTGTCGACCAGGAATGCGATCTTCTTCTGTTCGGCCATGCCCTTCGGCTACCCGGCCAGGAAGTCGAGCAACCACCCGCGGACCTCCGCGCGGTGGGTCAGCCACGACGGCACCAGCTCCAGCCTGCCGTTCGGGAACGCGGCCGCGACCCGCTTGGCCACGTCCCCGGGGTGCAGCGGGTCCTCGGTCGCGCCGACCACCAGCACGGGGGCGGTGACCCGGGCCAGCACCGCGGGGTCGGGCACCGCCACGCGGCCGGGCAGTTCGGCCAGCGCGCCGTCGAGCCGGGCGAACGCGCGCCGCCGTTCCGCCTGGTAGGCGGGCGGTCCGCCGACGGCGGCGATGGTCTCCTCGCGGCCGAGCGCGCGTCCGGGCTCGTCCAGCACGGCGGGCAGCAGCAGGGCCACCCGGTCGAACGCGTCGGGTTCGTCGGCGAGCAGCGCCAGCAGCGCGCCGGCGGTCAGGGACACCCCGATCGCCCGCGTCGCGCCGGTCTCCCGGGCGACGGCGCGCAGGTCGGCGGCGATGCGCCGGTAGTCCCAGTAGCCGGGCGGCGCGTCGGGCGCGTCGCCGTGCGAGGGCAGCGTGACCACGACCTTCGTGCCCGGCAGCCCGGAGGTGGGCAGGCGGGCCTCACCCGCTGTCGCGCCGAGGCCGTGGCCGACGAGCGTGACGGGGTCGCCGGAGCCGAAGCCCCGGTGCGTCACCACCGCGGGCCGCGCTGGACCTCGATCAGCCGGGGCCGGACGTCGACCACGTACACCGTGACCGCGACCAGCCCGGCGAGCCAGAACATGCCGCCGGCGGAGAACGGGTGGAACAGCAGCAGCGCGAACGCGCCGCCGCCGGTGATGCCGAGCCACGCGGGCTTGGTCATGCGCTCGGCCGCGGTGTAGGCGTCGGCCCGCTGCGACAGCGCGTGGGCGAACGCGAACACGCCCATGACCAGCGCGGCGTAGTACGCCGCGAACATGACCCAGGCGTCCAGGTAGAGGGGGCTGAACTCCGGGAACGTTGGCAACACGCCTCCAGCCTACGTGCGTCGCGACGTCGCGGTACAGCGGAAACGGGGCGTCCCTGGTGGGACGCCCCGCGCCGGTGCCGTCACCTGGCGTCGTCGCCGGTCTTCTTCGCCGTGGTCGCGCGGGTCGTCGCGCCCTTCGCGCCGCCCGCGGGCCTGGCCGTGGCGACGGGCTTGGTCGCGGCCGGCTTGCGCGGCGCGGCGGCCTTGCGGGCGGTGCTGCGCACCTCGGCGGCGACGTCGCCGCCGACCTCGACGACCGCCTCGGCCAGCTTCTCGCTCGCGTCGTCCACGTCGTCGGCGACCTTCTCGCCGACCGCGCGGGTGCGGCGGGTCACCTTGCCGAGCACGTCGTCGGCGAGCACGCGGGCGTCGGCGGCGGCCGACCCGGTGCGCTTCTGCGCCGTCTCGACGGCCTCCTCGACCTGGTGCAGCGCCTTCTGCAGGCCGGGCTGGGTCTTCAGCTTCTCCAGCGCCTCCTCGCCGTGCTGGGCGAGGAACTGGTAGAGGTTCAGCGCGGACTGGGTGTAGGCGTCCACGACCTTGCGCAGCTCGGCCGGGTCGAGCCGGTCCCGCAGGTCCTTGCGCAGGTCGCCCGACTCGGCCGCGGTCCGCGCCGACTCGGCGCGCTCGCGGGCCTTGTTCAGCGCCTCGATGACGGCCTTGGCGGCCAGGTCACCCGCGCCCAGGGCGGCCAGCAGCGGCGTGCGGGCGGCGGCGACGGCCTGCTCGCCCGCCTTGCGCAGTTCCTCGGTGGTGGGCAGGTTCGGCATGGAGATCACTCCTCCGTTGTGTGCTGGGTGGCGGTCGTCGGGTTACCGGCTCCGCCGGCGGTGTTCTCCCGCCGGAACGACTCGTAGACGTCGAGCAGCACCTGTTTCTGCCGCTCGGTCAGGTCGGGGGCGGTGACGATGGCGTCGGCGAGGGCGCCGCCCTCCCGCTGCCGCAGGATCCCGGCCTCGACGTACAACGCCTCCGCCGAGATCCGCAGCCCCTTCGCGATCTGCTGCAGGATCTCCGCGCTCGGCTTGCGCAGGCCCCGCTCGATCTGGCTCAGGTACGGGTTGGAGACCCCGGCGAGCTTCGCCAGCTGCCGCAGCGAGATCTTCGCCGTGTTGCGCTGCCGGCGGATGTACTCCCCGATGTCGCGGCCGAGATCGGCCACCGCCTCGTCGACGGACTTGTCCACCTTCGCGGCACCTCCTCGATCCGCTTCCGACGGTACGCGTGGGTGCTAGCAGTTGCAAGCACGCTGCTAGCGTTCCGGACGTGGGCTCGCCCACAGGGCTACGGTGGACCGGTGGACCGTGCGGCGCACCTCCGGGCACGGCTGGCGGACTCGCTGCCGGCCGCGGGCGTCCTGCGCGACCCGCGCTGGGTCGAGGCGTTTCGGCAGGTGCCGCGGCACGTGTTCGTGCCGGGCTGCTTCGTCCAGCGCCCCGACGGAGCTTGGGAGCCGGTGACCTCCGACCACCCGGACCACCTCGACCTGGTCTACCGCGACGAGGTGTGCGTGACCCAGCTCGACCACGACGACCGGGTGTGGGAGCAAGCACTCGCCACCGGGGCCGTGACGGGAGTACCCACGAGTTCGTCGAGCATGCCGACGATCATGGCGATCATGCTGGAGGCGCTGTCGGTCGCGCCGGGCGACCGGGTGCTGGAGGTCGGCACGGGCACCGGCTACAACGCCGCCCTGCTCTGCCACGTGCTCGGTGACGCGCTGGTGACCTCGATCGACGTCGACCGGGGCGTGCTCGCGCGGGCGCGCGAGCGGCTGGGCGCGGCCGGCCACCACCCGACGTGCGTGGCGGGCGACGGCGAGCAGGGGTACCCGCCGCACGCGCCCTACGACCGGATCCTCGGCACGTGCGCGGTGTCCCGCGTGCCGACGGCGTGGCTTGACCAGACGGCCCCCGGCGGGCTGATCGTGACCACGCTCAACCGGCCCATCGGGGCCGGGCTGCTGCGGCTGACCGTCCGCGACGGGCAGGCCACCGGCCGGGTGCTCGCCGAGGACGGCCGGTTCATGCCGCTGCGCGCGCACCGCCAGGCGTGGGCCGACGACGCGCTGGAGGCCGCCCTGACGGCCGAGCCGACGACGTCCCGCACGACGCTGCTGCCGGCGCGGGCCGTGCTGGACCCGGCCGGCGCGTTCGAGTTCTTCGCCGGGCTGGCGCTGCCCGGGGTGGCGGTGGCGGGCGACCCGGTCCGGCTGGCGCACCCCGACGGCTCCTGGGTGCGGCACCGCGGCGCGGTCGTGGACCAGGGCGGGCCGCAGGCGCTGTGGGACGTCGCCGAAGCCGCCTACCGGCAGTGGCAGGCGCTGGGCCGACCGCGCCGCCACCGGTTCACCTTCACCGCCACCCGCACCGAGCAGCACTTCGCCCTGGAGGGCACCACCCTGACCTGGCCACTCCCGTGAGCGACCGCGCGTGTCCTACGTTCGGAACGCGTGTGTCCTACGTTCGGAACACCCGAATTCAACGCTCGGAACCGCCGGTTCAGTCGAGCAGCTCCTCCAGGAAGCTGCGCTTGCGGCGCGGGTAGTGCGGTTCGTAGTACCCCGGCGGGTAGACCGGCGGCGGCACGGGCGCGACCGTGCCCGGCGGCGGTTGGTACGCCGGCGGTGGCTGGTACGGCGGCGGCGCGCCGGCGGGCTGCGCGCCGGGCGGCGGCTGGTAGGGCGGCGGCGGGCCCGCGGCGGGCGTGACCTGCGTCGACTGCTCTCCGTCCGCCGCGACGTCCGCCACGGGCACGGCCGTCGTCGGCTCGACGACCGGAACGGGCGCCGGCACGCCCTCCGGCCGGTACGGCTGCGCGTAGTGCGCCCGCTCGGCGGCGATGATCTGCTCCAGCTCGCCGCCGTCGAGGAACACGCCCTTGCAGTTGTCGCACTGCTCGATGTGCACGGAGCCCCGGCTGATGGTCCGCATGAGGTCCTGGCATTTCGGACAGATCACATACCCGAGGGTACGCACGACACAGGGGTGACCGTGTCACCACCAACCGTGACCGGTCCGTCATGATGCGGTGGTGTCCAGATTCCGCCAGCGGGCCGTGCTCACCGGGTGCGTGCTGGCCGCCGTGCTCGCCGCGGCCGGCCTCTTCGTCACCGACTACGGCATCGACCCCGACCTGTGGCTGACCGGCCTCGCCCTCGGCTTCCTGGCGCTGCTCGCCGCGCTGGACCCGTGGCTGCACCGCAGGCGCGCCGCCGGCCTGGCCACCGACGACAACCTGGACGCCGCCCAGAGCGCCCTCGCCCGCGCCCTGCACGCCCAGTGGAACGAGGAGTGCCGCGCCCGCGGCCTCCACGACAACGTCCTGGACCTGCACTGGAGCGCGGCCGTCGGCGAACCCGGGCACAGCGACGGCGTGGTGCGCGCGTTCGGCCGCAACCCGCGCATGGTGTTCGTCGGCGAACCGGGCGCGGGCAAGAGCACCACCGTGATGCTGCTCACCATCGGCCTGCTCGACCGGCGCGCGGACGGCCCGGTGCCGTTCCTGCTGCCGCTGTCCACGTGGAACCCGGAGGTCGAGGACGTCCGCACGTGGATGACCCGGCGGCTCTACGAGGACCACCCGGCGCTGCGCAACACCGAGCTGTACGGCAGCTACGCCGCGGACCTGCTGGTCGAGCAACGCCGGGTGTTCCCGGTCCTCGACGGGCTCGACCAGATCCCGCCGGACCGGCGCGCCGCCGCGCTGGACCGCATCAACCGCGCGTTCCCCGGCTCGCAGCCGCTGGTGCTCACCAGCCGGTCGGACGAGTTCGCCGCGCTGGGCAGGCCGGTGGCGGGCGCGCAGGTGCTGTGCCTGCAACCGCTGGACGTGGAGGAGGTCGCCGGCTACCTGCGCGCGGCGTCGGACCCGGTCACGGCGGCCCGCTGGGAACCGGTCTTCCTGCACCTGCGCGACGAGCCGGACGGCCGGCTCGCCGAGGCGCTGTCCACGCCGCTCGCGGTGTGGCTCGCGGGCGTGGTCTACGGCGCGGGCGAGCCGAGCGAGCTGCTCGACCGGTCGCGGTTCCCGGACCGCTACGCCGTCGAGAACCACCTGGCGGACCTGCTGGTCAACGGCGCGTTCGGCGACCGCGGCGTGGCGCACCAGGCCCGCGCGAGCCAGGTGTGGCCGCGCGAGAAGGCGGCCCGCTGGCTCGCGTTCCTGGCCGGCGAGATGCGTCGGCGCGGCGTGCGCGAGCTGGCCTGGTGGGACCTGCGCCGCTCGGTCGCCAACACCTGGCTGGCGCTGCTCGGCGCGGTCGCGCTGGGCGCGATCGGCGGGTTCGGCGTCGGCTGGCTGATGGCCTACGCGAGCACGCCGAAGCTCGCCCCGATCACCGGGCTGGCCGCCGGCCTCGCGGTGGCGGCGGCCGCCCTGCACGCGTCCGGGAGCCGCGTGCCGAAGCCGCGGCTGGGCGTGTGGCGCAGCCTGGTGGTGGTCAGCGGGGTGCTCGGCACGGCGGCGGGCCTGGTGTTCGGCGCGCTGTACGGGCTGTCGGCGGGCCTGGTCGTCGGCCTGGGCAGCGCGGTGGCGGTGGCGCTGCGGTTCGGCCTCGGCAGCACCGCCGAGCTGACCCACCCGTCGAGTCCGAAGTGGACGATGGCGCGGGACCGGATCGCGGTGTGGACGGGGTCGCTGGTGCTGGCCGTGGTGTTCGGCGCGGCCGCCGGCCTGGTGTTCGGGCCGACCCAGTCGGGCATGGTCGGGCTCGGCCTGACCTGCGGGCTGCTGCTCGGCTTCACGCTGTCCGTGCTGCACCTGCGCTGGTGGTGGTTCACCGTGGCGCGGATCTGGCTCGCGGCCCGGGGCAGGCTGCCGTGGGAGCTGATGGTGTTCCTGGAGGACGCGCGCAAGCTCGGCGTGCTGCGGCAGGCGGGCGCCGCCTACCAGTTCCGGCACCCGCTGGTGCAGGACCGGCTGGCGGGCGACCGCCCGTCGCAGGTGACCTCAGACGCCTAGCTTGCGCAGCCGGCCGATCGCCTCGTCCAGCACCTCGTCGCGCTTGCAGAACGCGAACCGCACCAGGTGCCGCCAGCGGTCCGGGTGGTCGGTGAACACCTGCACGGGCACGCCCGCCACGCCGATCCGGCCGGGCAGCTCGCGGCACAGCTGCGCGCCGTCGGTGAAGCCCAACGGCCGGACGTCCGCGGTGATGAAGTAGGTGCCCTCGCTGGGCCGCACCGCGAACCCGGCGTCGGTCAGGCCGTCGGCCAGCCGCGACCGCTTGTCCTGCAGCGACGTCCGCAGGTCCTCGACCCAGCCCAGCTCGTGCCGCAGCGCGTGCGCCACGGCGGGCTGGAACGGCGCGCCGCCCACGAAGGTCAGGAACTGCTTGGCCGCGCGCACCGCGCCGACCAGCTCGGCGGGCCCGCACGCCCAGCCGATCTTCCAGCCGGTGCAGTTGAACGACTTGCCCGCGCCGGAGATCGTCACGGTCCGCTCCGCCATGCCGGGGAACGTGGCCAGCGGCACGTGCTCCAGGCCGTCGAACACCAGGTGCTCGTACACCTCGTCGGTGATCGCCACGATGTCGTGCTCCACGCACAGCGCGGCCACGGCGGCCAACTCGTCGCGGTTGAGCACGGTGCCGGTCGGGTTGTGCGGCGAGTTGAGCAGCAACGCCCGGGTCCTCGGCCCGATGGCGGCCCGCAGGGCGGCCACGTCCAGGCCCAGCCGCCCGGTGCCCGGCTCCTCGACCAGGCCCACCGTGCGGCGGGTCGCGCCGGCCAGCGCCACGGACGCCGCGTACGAGTCGTAGTAGGGCTCGACCAGCACGACCTCGTCGCCCGGCTCCACCAGCGCGAGCAACGTCGCCGCGATGGCCTCGGTGGCCCCGACCGTGACCAGGATCTCCGTGTCGGGGTCGTAGTGGGTGCCGTACCGCGCCCGGTGCTCGGAGATCGCCTGGCGCAGCTCCGGCATGCCCGGCCCCGGCGGGTACTGGTTGATCCCGGCGTCGATGGAGCTCTTGGCGACCTCCAGCATCCCGGCCGGGCCGTCGGTGTCCGGGAAGCCCTGCCCGAGGTTCACCGCCCCGGTCCGGTTCGCCAACGCGGTCATCTCCGCGAAGATCGTCGAGGTGAACGGCCTCATCCTGGGGACTAGCGCTGGTACCCGCACAAGCCCGCATCTTCACGGACAATGGCGGCGTGGAGCAACTGACCCCCGCCGACCTGCTGAAGCGCCAGGGGCTGCGCCGGATGAAGCTCGTGGCCACCGGGTTCTTCCTGGCCGCGACCGCGATCTTCCTGGTCGCCCTGCTGTTCGAGGACTCCGGCCCGGCGTGGGTGGGCTACGTCCGCGCCGCCGCCGAGGCGGGCATGGTGGGCGCGCTGGCCGACTGGTTCGCGGTCACCGCGCTGTTCCGCAGGCCGCTGGGCCTGCCGATCCCGCACACGGCGATCATCCCGACGCGCAAGGACAGCTTCGGTGACGCGCTGGGCTCGTTCGTCGGGACGAACTTCCTGTCCGAGTCGGTGGTGCGGGACAAGCTGCGCCGCGCGGGCATCGGCAGGCGGCTCGGCGAGTGGGTGGCCCGGCCGGAGCACGCCGAGCGCGTGACGTCCGAGCTGGCCAACGTGGTCAAGGGCGCGGTCACCGTGCTGCGGGACGAGGACGTGCAGGCGGTGATCGAGCAGGCCGTGGTGCGGCGGCTGGTCGACCGGCCGTGGGGACCGCCGCTGGGCAAGCTGCTGGGTCAGGTGTTGACCGACGGCGCGCACCACAAGCTCGTGGACCTGCTGTGCGACCGGGCCTACGACTGGGTGCGGGACAACTACGACAAGGTCATGGGCGTGGTGTCGGACCGCGCGCCGTCGTGGTCGCCGAAGTTCGTCGACTCGCTGCTCGGCGACAAGGTCTACACCGAGCTGCTGAACTTCGCCTGGGCGGTGAAGACCGACGTCAACCACCCGATGCGGCTCGCGGTCGACCAGTTCCTGATCGAGTTCTCGGACGACCTGCGCACCGACCCGGCGACCATGCAGCGGGCCGAGCAGGTCAAGCAGCAGCTCGTGCACCACCCGGACGTGCAGCGGCTCATCGACTCGGCGTGGGGCACGGCGAAGAAGATGCTGCTCGACGCGGCCGAGGACCCGTCGTCGGAGCTGCGCAGGCGCGTGCGCGAGGGCCTGATGTCGTTCGGCACGCGACTGGTCGAGGACGAGTCGATGCGCGCCAAGGTCGACGGGTGGCTGGAGGGCGCGGCCGGGTACGTGGTGACCAACTACCGCGACGAGATCACCACGCTGATCACCGACACCGTCGAGCGCTGGGACGCCGAGGAGACCTCGCGCAAGATCGAGCTGCAGGTCGGTCGCGACCTGCAGTTCATCCGCATCAACGGCACCGTGGTGGGCGCGCTGGCGGGCCTGGCGATCTACACCGTCGGCCAGCTGCTGACCTGAGCGTTCAACTCGGGTGTTCCGAACGCAGGACACGCGCGTCCCGAACGTAGGACTCACGCGAGAGTCCTGCGTTCGGGTCCCGTGTGTCGAACGCCCGGGCGCCCCGGGTTCCGCGCTCAGGTCACGCTCAGCGCGCGCCGTTCCCGCCAGTTGCGCGCCTTCTCCCGGTTGCCGCACGTCTGCATCGAGCACCAGGTGCGCGAGCGGTTGCGCGAGCGGTCGAAGAACGCCCACCGGCAGCCGTCCGCCTGGCAGATCTTGAACCGCTCCCACGACCCGAGCACGGCCAGCCTGGCCGCCGCGCCGAGCACCGCGCCGAGCGCGTCGGTGCCGGACATGGTGGGCACGCCGCGGCTGAGGTCGACGCGGACCAGGCCCGCGGCGGGGGTGGGATCGGGTCCGTCGTGCCGTTCACCCAGCGAGGCGCGCAGCGACGCGCGTGCGGCGCGGACCTCCGCCAGGTCGCCCGCGTGGCCGAGGCCGCGTTCGGTGACCCACGCGCGCCAGGCGGCGACGCTGTCCAAGACGTCCGTGCCGAGTTCGAGGTCTCGGGTGTTCAGGAAAGCGAGCAGCAGCTCCACATCGTGTTCCGCATCGCCGGCTCGACCCTGCGTGAAAGCCGCGTGGTCCCAGCCGGCCGCCAGACCAGTCACCCCTCCACTGTAGGCGTCGGAGCTGCCCGATGTGGCGAAGTAACCGGCAATCGATCGTGACCGGTTAGGCCGACTGCCCGTTCGGAGCAGTGCCGCCGCTACGCCGATCAGGCTATGAACCGTGTGTATACCTCGTGTGTATAGTGCCTCCCATGTCGATCGGACACACCCTGTTGGGCCTGCTCGAAAAAGGCCCACGGCACGGGTACGACCTCAAACGGGCCTACGACGAGCGCTTCGGCCACGACCGGCCCCTGCACTACGGGCAGGTCTACACGACGCTGTCGCGCCTGCTCCGCAACGGCCTGGTCGAGGAGGCCGGCGTCGAGGCGGGTGACGGTCCGGAGCGCAAGCGGTACGCGATCACGGACGCGGGCGTGACCGACGTGGAGCACTGGCTGGGCACGCCGGAGAAGCCGGAGCCCTACCTGCAGAACACGCTCTACGCGAAGGTCGTGCTGGCCCTGCTGTCCGGCCGCAGCGCGGACGAGGTGCTCGACGTCCAGCGCGCCGCCCACCTGACCACGATGCGCGAGCTGACCAAGCGCAAGGCCGGCGGCGACCTCGCCGACCAGCTGATCTGCGACCACGCCCTGTTCCACCTCGAAGCCGACCTGCGCTGGCTGGAGCTCACCGCCGCGCGCCTCGGCCAGCTCAAGACGGCGGTGACCCGATGAGCAACGACCCGACGACCGACGCGCGGACCTCGCGGAGCCTGTTGGAGGCCGTGGACCTGCACAAGTCGTTCGGCCCGACGCCCGCCCTGGACGGCGCGGGCCTGTCCGTGCGCGCGGGCGAGGTGGTCGCGGTGATGGGCCCGTCGGGCTCCGGCAAGTCCACCCTGCTGCACTGCCTCGCGGGCATCCTCACCCCGGACCGCGGCACGGTCCGCTACCGCGACGTGGAGCTGAGCGCGATGGGCGACGGGCCGCGCAGCGAGCTGCGGCGCACCGACTTCGGGTTCGTGTTCCAGTTCGGCCAGCTCGTGCCCGAGCTGAGCTGCCTGGAGAACGTGGCGCTGCCGCTGCGGCTCGGCTCGGTGAAGCGCAAGGAGGCCGAGTCGCGGGCCCGCGAGTGGCTGGAGCGGCTGGAGGTGGCCGACGTCGCGGACAAGCGCCCCGGCGAGACCTCCGGCGGCCAGGGGCAGCGGGTGGCCGTGGCCCGCGCCCTGGTGACGGGGCCGCGGGTGGTGTTCGCCGACGAGCCGACGGGCGCGCTCGACTCGCTCAACGGCGAACGCGTGATGCAGCTGCTGGTCGGCGCGGCGCGGGAGACCAACGCGGCGGTGGTGCTGGTGACGCACGAGGCGCGGGTGGCGGCGTACTCCGACCGCGAGGTCGTGGTGCGCGACGGCCGGTCCCGCGAGATGGAGCCGGTCACGTGAGGGGGTGGCTCTCCGACCTCGCCCTCGGCGTCCGGCTGTCGCTGGGCGGCGGGCGCACGTCGCGGGTGCGGCTCGCGTTGACCGCCGCGGGCATCGGCCTCGGCGTGGCCGTGCTGCTGGCCGCGTCCTCGGCGACGACCGTGCTGGCCGAACGCGGCGAGCGGCAGGCCGCGAGGGAGGCGGTCAGGTCCGCCGAGGCGTCGGGCGACGTGCTGCACATGGCGATCTGGGACACCGACTACCGCGGCTACTCGATCACCGGGCGGTTCCTGCACGGCACCGGGCCGGACGCGCCGGTGCCGCCGGGCCTGCCGCGGGTGCCCGGCGACGGCGAGGTGTTCCTGTCGCCGGAGCTGGCGGACCTGCTGGCGTCCCCGGAGGGCGAGCTGCTGCGGCAGCGGTTCCCGCAGCGCGTGGCCGGCACCATCGACCAGAGCGGCCTGAACGCGCCGAACGACCTGATGTTCTACGCCGGCGACCGGACCGCGGCCGACGACGGCCAGGACCCGGTCACCCGCTTCGGCGGCGCGGCGACCGAGCGCGAGCTGGAACCCGTGCTGGTCCTGCTGATCATCGTGGGTTCGGTCGCGCTGCTGTTCCCGGTGCTGGTGTTCGTCGGCATCAGCACCAGGCTGGCGGGCGCCGAGCGGGACCGCAGGCTGGCCGCGTTGCGGCTGGTCGGCGCGGGCGCGCAGCGGGTGCGCCGGATCGCGGCGGGCGAGGCGCTGCTGGGCGCGGTCGTCGGGCTGGGCGCGGGCGCGGCGCTGTTCTTCGCCGGGCGGCAGTTCGTCGAACGCGTCGAGATCATCGGGATCAGCGTGTTCCCGAGCGACCTGACCCCGTCGCTGCCACTGGCCGCGACCATCCTGGTGCTGGTGCCGGTCCTGGCGGTGCTGACGTCGGTGGTGGCGATGCGCCGCACGGTGGTCGAGCCGCTGGGCGTGGTGCGCCGCACGAAGCCGGTCAAGCGGGTGCTGTGGTGGCGCGTGGTGCCGATCGCGCTCGGCACGGTCGCCCTCCTCACCCAGACCGGCGCGTTCGGCGGCACGTCCGTCGAGGGGTCGGACGAGGTCGTGATCGGCGGGATCATCCTGCTCCTGCTCGGCATCCCGGTGCTGCTGCCGTGGGTGGTCGAACGCGCGGTGGTCCGGCTGCGCGGCGGCCCGCCGTCGTGGCAGCTCGCGATCCGCAGGCTCCAGCTGGAGAGCGGCACGGCGGCGCGCGTCGTCGGGGGCGTGGCCGTGGTCCTGGCGGGCGGGATCGCCCTGCAGTCGGTCATGGCCAGCGCGCAGACCAGAATCGTGGAGCGGCCGACGCCCGAGTCGGACAAGGGCCGGATCGTGGTCAGCCTCCAGGACTCCCCGCCCGACGCGACCGAGCGGACCGCCGAGGCGCTGGCCCGGGTCGCCGGCGTGCAGCAGGCGCACCCGCTGCGGACCGCGACGCTCAAGGCCGGCGAGGACGAGTACCACATGGCGACGATCGGCAGCTGCGACGCGTTGCGCACCCAGGCGGTGCTGCCGAGCTGCCGGGACGGTGACGCGTTCTACATCGACCCCAACACGTCGGGGCGGTCCGGTCACGAGACGCTCCGAGCGGAACAGCGCGTCTCCGTGCTGCTGGACTCCGGCGACGGGCAAGAGTGGGGTCCGGAGTGGACGGTGCCCCGGTTCACCGTCGTCGGGGTGCCCGACGAGCGCAACCTCTACCGGTTCGGCCTGCTGGTCACGCCGTCGTTGGCGCGCGACCTGCCGGTCGACCCCGACGCCGCGAGCGTGCTGGTCCAGGTCGACCCGGAGCGGCCCGAGATCGCCGAGCACGTCCGCAACTCGCTGGCGTCGATGACGTGGCGCGCCTACACGTCGTACTTCGGCGAGGTCGACGTGTCGCAACGGGTGAAGGAGTTCGAGAGCATCCGCGAGGCGCTGCTGGCCGGTTCGCTGGTCACGCTGCTGCTGGCGGGCGCGAGCCTGCTCGTGCTGGCGCTGGAGCAGGTCCGCGAACGGCGGCGGCCGTTGGCCGTGCTGGCCGCGAGCGGCGTGCCGCGCGGCGCGCTGAGCCGGTCCCTGCTGTGGCAGAACGCGGTTCCGCTGCTCCTCGCGCTGGTCGTGTCGCTGACCGTCGGCGGCGGGCTCGCGGTCCTGCTGCTGCGGATCATCTCCGCGCCGATCGTGCTCGACTGGGCGGGGATCGGGGTGCTCAGCGCCGCCGCCGCGCTGATGGTCGTGCTGGTCACGGTCCTGTCGCTGCCCTCGCTGCGACGGGCCACCGGCGCCCTCGGCCTGCGCTCCGAGTAGGCCCCCGGGCGGGCGTCGCCGCCTTCGCGCCCCGGGCGGCGGCGCCACCCGCTCGGAACCTCGAAGCCACGTCCCGGGCCCCCGGGACGTCTGAAGGAATGTGATCCCACTCCCGCACGACACCGACCACGTCCCGGGCCGCGGCCCCCGGAGCGCCCGGGCGGCGTTCCGATGAGGACGAGGTGGGTCGCCGACCTGGTCCTCGGCGTCCGGCTGGCCGTCGGGGGCGGCCGGGCCTCGTGGGCCAGGTTGGCGCTCACCGCCGCCGGCGTGGGCCTCGGCGTCACCGTGCTGCTGCTCGCCGCGTCCATCGGACCGGCCCGCGAGGCGAAGTCCGAGCGCGTGCGGGCGGCGGCGCTCGACCGGGCGGAGGCCGGCGCCGCGATCGAGGCCCGCCACGTCAGCGTGTCCTGGCGCGGACGCCTGATCACGGGCGTGGAGCTGGCCGCCACCGCGCCCGACGCGCCCGCGCCGCCCGGCGTCGGCCGCATCCCCGGGCCCGGCGAGCTGGTCGTGTCACCGGAGCTGTTCGAGCTGATGCGCACCGACGACTCCGTGCGCGCCCGCTTCCCGGAGAGCGTCGTCGGCGTGATCGCCGACGCGGGCCTGCCCCGGCCGAAGTCACTGATCTTCTACGCGGGCCTGGCCGACGCCCACCGGGGCACCGCCCACCCCGCCGCCGGGTTCGGCAGCGACGGGACGCCCGCGACGCTGCCGCCGGTCTACCGGCTGCTGATGGTCGCCGCGATCGGCGCCCTGCTCGTGCCGCTCGGCATCTTCGTCCTGGTCGCCACCCGGCTCGGCGCGACCGGCCGCGCGCGGCGCCTGGCCGCCATCCGGCTCGTGGGCGCGTCGCGCGGGCAGCTCCGCCGGCTCGCGGCCGGCGAGACCCTGACCGGCGCCGTGCTCGGGCTGTTCGTCGGCGTGGCGGTGTTCTTCGCGGCCCGGCCGCTCGCCCGGTTCATCGAGGTCGAGGGCGTCGGCTTCTTCCCCACGGACCTGCTGCCCGACCCGCTGCTCGGCGGGCTGATCGCGCTGGGCGTGCCCGTGGTGGCCGTCGTCTCGGCCCTGCTCGCGCTGCGCACCGAGGACGTCGGCCCGCTCGGCCCGGCACGTGCCGTCGCGCTGCCCCGCCGCCGCGCGTGGTGGCGGTTCGGGCTGCTCGGCGCGGGCGCCGCGCTGGTCGTGGCGACGTCCGCGATCGGCGGCTACTGGCAGGTCATGGCCGACGCGCGGCTCGCCGTCCCGCTCGGCCTGGGCATCGCGCTCGTCCTCGCGGGCACCGGCGCGGTGCTGCCGTGGCTGGTCGGCCAGGTCGCCCACCGCCTCGAACCGGACGGCGTCGCGCCGCTGCTCGCGCTGCGCACCCTCCGCTCCGACACGGGCACGCCCCGCGTGCTGGCCGCCGTGGTGGTGGTGCTGACCGGGTCGCTGACGTTGCAGGTGCTGCTCGGCGTGGCCGCCCACTTCACCGCCGCGCCGCCGTCGGACACCCCCGACCGCTGGGTGCTCGACCTGCCGCCCAACACCGCCGTCCGCCCGCTGGAGGAGGCGATCGCGCTGGTCGGAGGCGTGCGCGGGGTAAGCGAGGTGCGCCACCACGACCTCGGCGCCACCCGCGTCACCAGCACCGACTGCGCCGAGATCGCGGCACGGCTGGGCGTCTCCGACTGCACGACCGGCGCGGCCTACCTGGTCGGCGCCGGACCGGCGCCGGGCGTCGGGCTCCTCGTCGGGGGACGCGAGTGGGTCGTGCCGCGGTACCGGACCGTCGAGGCCGACGAGCCCCCCGGGCTGCTCGTGGCGGGCGGCGCGGACCCCGTGCTGACCGCCGTGCCGCCGACCGAGCTGGTGGTCCGGGGCGACCCGGACGAGTCCTTCGGCGACCGCCTGCTCGCCGCCACCGGGCGCGCCGACCGGGCCGTCACGCTGCGCCGACCCGTCGACGTCGGTCAGGTCGAGCTGTTCACGTCCCTGCGTGGCGGCGTCATCGCCGGGTCCGTGCTGCTCACCCTCCTGGCCGTGGTCGGGCTCGCCGCGGCGGCCGTGGACCAGGTCTTCGAGCGCCGCCGCCCGACCGCCGTGCTGGCCGCGAACGGCGTGCCGCCGAGGGTCCTCGCGATGTCCGCGCTGTGGCAGTCGGCGATCCCGACGGCGCTCGGCATCGGGCTCGCCCTCCCGATCGGCCTCGGCACGGCGTGGCTCGTCGCGCCGGCCGGGCGGTTCCGCGTCGACTGGACCGAGATCGCGTCCACGGTCGCCGCCGCGGCGGTCGTGGTGCTCGTGGTGTCGCTGTGCACGCTGCCCGCGCTGCGCTCGGCGATCCGGCCGGCGAGCCTGCGAACCGAGTAGCGACGCGCCGCGACGGCGTGCGGTTCCCCCGACCACACCATCGTGCGGCTCCCGTATCCCCAGGTCAGACCGGGTGCTCTCAAGGAGCATGCCTGATCGGAACAACACCGGGCTGATCGCCCTCGCCCGCGCCGGGGACACCGCGGCGTGGCACGAACTCGTCCGCCGGTACGCGCGCCTGGTCTGGGCCGTGCCGCGGTCGCACCGGCTGAGCCCGGAGGACGCGGCCGACGTCTGCCAGGCCACCTGGCTCGCGCTGGCCGAGAGCCTGTCCCGCATCCGCCGCCCCGAGCGGCTCGGCGCGTGGCTCGTCACCACCGCCCGCCGGGAGACGCTGACCGTGCTGCGGCTGCGCGGCCGGGAGGCCCCGCTCGACGGGTGGGAGGTCGCCGACGACGGGCCGACGCCCGAGGACGCGGCGCTCGCCCGCGACGCCGTGCTGTGGCGGGCCTACGCGACGCTGACCGACCGCTGCCGGGAGATCCTGCGGCTCGCCGCGTTCGCGCCGGAACTGTCGTTCACGCAGGTCGCCGAGGCCGTCGGGGTGCCGGTGAACAGCCTCGGCGCCACCCGCGGCCGGTGCCTGGCCCTGCTGCGCCGCCGCCTCGGCGTGGAGGTGGCCCGGTGAGCGACGACCGCGCGCTCCTCGACGCCCTCGCCCACCTCGTGGACGACCTCGACCCGACGCCCGAGGCGATCCGCGACCGGGCGCGGGCCGCGCTGGCCGAGCGCGCCGACGCGACGCCCCTGCGGCTGCTGGCCGACTCGGTCCGCGTGGACCCGCCCGGCATGCGGGGCCGCGGCCACGCCCGGCGGCTGGCGTTCACCGACCTGGACCTGCGGTTCGACCACGTCGCGGGCGGCCTGCACGTCACCGGGCTGGCGCGGGCGGCGACCCTCGCCGTGGCGCGGTGGCCGGGCGGTCGGGTGGCGGCCGCGGTCGACCCGGCGGGCTGGTTCCACGTCGAACGGGTGCCGTTCGGGCCGGTCAGCTTCGTGCTCCGGCACGCCGGGCGGGACCGCGCGACGCCGTGGTTCGTGGCATGACGGCCTGGCAGGTGGCGGTGCGGCGGGCGGAGGCGCTGCTCGCCGCGGGTCACGTCCGGCAGGCCGGCGCGCTCCTGCGGTCCGCCGTCGCCGCGCGGGTGCCCGAAGCGGTGCTGCTGGCGGCCCGGTGCGCGGTGCGGGACGGCGACCGCACCGCCGCGCGGGCCCTGGCGGCGCAGGCGGAGGACCTGTTCCGCGCGGCGGGCCGCTCCTCCCTCGTGGCCGCGGCGCAGGCCGTGGCCCTGTGCGCCGGCGCCCCCGACGTGCCGACGGCGGTGGTCGCCGCGTGCGACCGGCGCCGGGGGACGACCCGGTCCAGGGCCGTCGGCTGGCTGGCCCGCGCCCGACTCGCGCCGACCCGGCGGGCCGCGGTGGCGGCGTGCCGGGCGGGGCTCGCCCTGGACGATCCCGACACCCGCGGAGAACTCGTGAACATCGCCCTCGACCACGCCCTGAACAGCGCCGACGCCCGCGCGGTGTGGCGGTGGGGCGAGCGCGCGGCCGGCCGGCCCCCGGAGGTGGCGCCCGGCGTCGCGCGGGTGCGGGCCGAACTGCGGCTGGCGCGCGTGCGGCGGGACCGGGAGCGGATCGCGCGGCTGGAACGGGAGCTGCGCGGGGTCGCCCGGCCGGCGGCCCCGGCCGTGCCGCTGAACGACGTGGTGGACGCGTTGGGCGACCGGGCGCTGCTGGTGTTCGTCAGCCACCGGGAACGGCTGGTCGGCGTGTCCGTGGTCGACCGCCGGGTCCGGCTGCACGACTTCGGCGAGGCGCGGACCGCCGCCCGGCACGTGCGGGCGCTGTCGTTGGCCGCCGCGCCGCACGCCGTGGCCGACCTGGACCGGCTGCTGCGGCCGGCCGGCGACCGGCCGGTGGTCGTGGTGCCGAGCCCGGAGCTGACGCGGGTGCCGTGGGCGGCGCTGCCCTCGGGTCGCGGGCGGGCCGTGTCGGTCGCGCCCTCGGCGAGCTGCTGGCACCGGGCCGACACCCGGCCGCTGGCGCTGGCCCGGCGGCTCTGGGTGGCGGGGCCGTCGCTGCGGCACGCGCACCGGGAGGTCGAGGCGCTGCACCGTGCGCACGGCGGTCGGGTGCGTTCCACGGTGGAGGAGACGTTGCGGGAGATGCCCGAGGTGGATGTCGCGCACATCGCGGCGCATGGCGTGCTTGACGACGAGTCGTCGTCCTACCTGCGGTTGGCGGACGGACCGTTGCACGGGTACCACCTGGAGGGCCTGGCGCGGGCGCCGTCGGTCGTGGTGCTCTCCGCGTGCGAGCCGGGGTTGGCGCGGGTGCTGCTGCGGCGTGGCGCCCGGGTCGTCGTGGAGAGCGTGCGGCCGGTGCCGGACGACCGGGTGGTGGACCTGATGGTCGATCTCCACGCCCACCTGGCGCATCCGGCGCAAGCGCTTGCGGACGCCCAGGCCCGGCACGGCGACCTCGGCTTCCTGTGCGTCGGCTCGGGGTGACCGCCGTTCACTCAACCGGGGGACACTCGAATGGGTTAGCGGAGTGGCCGGCCACGGAGCCGCCGGTCAACCGTCCACACGGGACGCGATGTGAGCGTCCACAACGGACATATCGCGCCGTCGCACCGTCGTGCGCGGACGACGGACCGTGTTCGTGGACCGGCGGGGAGACACGGACAGCCGCACCGCACCGCCCTTCCGAGTGGGTTCCGGCGGATAACGTTCGAAAATCCGGTTACCAGTGCTAGACATAGCAGAACGTCGACCTCGAACGGTCCGTCCCGTTCGCCTCACCCGGAACGGTGGTGATCCACGGTGGCAGCTCCCGAAGCGGTGCGCCGCGGCGGATCGCTGCTGCTCCGGGCGCTGGCCGTGGGCGGGTTGGCGACCGCGGCGTGGCTGGTGTGCGCCGGCGTCGCGACGGCCGACGAAGACCACTCGGACGAGGCAACGAAGACACTCGAAGCGGTGAACCTGACGCTCGGCGAGCAGCGAACGGCGGTCGCCCGGCTGCTCGCCGACGCGGCACCGCAGCACGTGGTGCCGTTCCTGTCGGTCGCGGCCGAGCCCCAGCCCGTCGGGGCGGCGCCGTTCCTCGCCCCGGGCGCCACCGCCGACCCGATCGTCGTGACCCCGTTCGTGCCGTACGCCGCCGAGGGCGATCCGTACCCGGCGGAGTCCTACGCGTACTCGTCGAGCAGCGGCTACAGCCACTCCGGCACGGTGTCGAACACGATGCCCGCGCCGGTGTACGAGGCGAAGGCGGCCGCGAAGGCCGCCGCCCGCGCGGCCGCCACCGCCGAACCGGTGGTGGCGGACGTGCCCCCCGCGCCGACCCCGGTGGCCGAACCCGTGCGGACGGCCGTGCCGCCGGCCCCGCCGGCCACCGCGCCACCCGCGGCCGTGCCATCGCAGACCGCCTCGGACACCGAGGTGCGCTGGGAGGCGCCGGAACCGTCCGCCCCCGCGCCCGCGCCGAAGCAGGCGCCCGCGCCGACCGCGCCCACGGCGTCGTCGGGCGGGGCGGACAGCGGCAGCGGCCACCGCGGCGGCGGGGTGTTCCACGCGTCGCTGACCGGTCAGTCGACCGCCAAGCCGTGGGCCGCGTGGTCGGCCGAGCGGTGGGACGACGACCGGTCCCCGGGCAGCGTTCCAGGGCTGCCCAGCACATCACCCGACTGAGTCCGACGGGACCCGTGTGCCCCGAGCACACCAGGCCGACTCCCCGTTGACCGGTCTTTTCCGCCTGTCACGCACTTCTCACACCGATGCGATCCGCGCTCGACCGGACACCCGTCCTGCCAACCGCGCCCTGGCAGGAACGGGAGAGGTCCCGTCACCGCGCTGCCCCCGCGGCGACCGGGACCGCACGGGAACCTGCGGCAGGGGACGCCAATCCCTGGAGCGTCCCCGCCGCAGGTCCACGACCGCCGTCGGGCTCCGGCCCAACGAGGGGCTGAGCCGGAGCCCGACGGCTCGCGCTAACACGATCGAGTGATCATCGCCAAAATATGTACGGAAACACTGTTACCGCACCTCGGTTAAAACCATGAGGAGCCCGACAACCACCCCCGACCCCTCAACCACCCCCACCCCTCAGCCACCCCCGACCCGCCCCAGCCACCACCCCGTCCCAACCGCCACCACCGTCCCGCCACCCGCCCTGACCGCCACCTCCCCGGCCGCCACACGCCCCGCCCGGCACCCCGGCCGCAGCCGACCACCGCCCCGGCACCCTCCCCCAGCCGGGCACGGACGAGAGCGAGCGGGTCAGGCCACCGGCACCGCCAGGTCGGCGTCACCCCCGAGCCCGGTGCCCGCGACGGACGCGGCGACCAGCCCCAGCCGGCGCGCGGCATCGCGGAGCACGTCGGCCGGCTGCACGAACGGCAGCCGCAGCCAGCGCTCGAACCCGCCGTGGACCCCGAAGCGCGACCCCGGCGCGAGCCGGATCCCGTGGTTCTGCGCCACGACGGCGATGCGCGTGCTCACCGGCGCGTCCAGCTCGCACCACACGCTGAGCCCACCGGCCGGCCTGCGGAAGCGCCACGTCGGGCAGTGCTCGCGCAGCCCTTCGATGAGCACGTCGCGCTGCGCCGCCAGCTGGGCCCTCCGCTCGCGCAGCGCGGGCTCCGGATCGGCCAGCAGCTCCGCCAGCACCAGCTGCTCCACCACCGCGGACCCCAGGTCGAGCGCGGTGCGGGTGGAGATCAGGCGGTGGACCACCTCGGGGGTCGCGCGGATCCAGCCGATCCGCAGGCCGCCCCAGTGCGACTTGCTCGCCGAACCCAGCGTCACGACCAGGTCCTCGCCGAACGCCGCCGTCGGCGGCGGGCCGGCCGACGGGTCGCCGTCCAGGTCCAGTTCCACGAGCGTCTCGTCCACGACCAACGGCGTGCGGGCACGTCGCGCGGTCTCGACCAGCTCGGCTCGGCCCTCGGCGTCCAGCCGGTGCGCGGTGGGGTTGTGGAAGTCCACGACCACGTACGCCATGCGCGGCGCGGCTTGGCGGAGGGCGGCGGCGATGCCGGGCAGGTCCCAGCCGGTCTCGGTCATCGCGACGGGGACCGGGATGGCGGAGACGGCCTTGATCGCGTCCAGCGCGTTGGGGTAGCTGGGCTGCTCGACCAGCACGCGATCACCCGGTCCGGTGAACAGCCGCAACGTCAGCGCCAGCGCGTGCTGCGCGCCGCTGGTGACCACGATCTGGTCGGGTGACGTCGGCAGCCCGCGCGCCGCGTACCGCTCGGCGATGCGTTTGCGCAGCTCGGGCACCCCGTGCTCGAAGTACCCGTGATCGGCCAGGTGGTCGGGCAGGAACCGCCGGACCTGGTCGAACGCCGCCAGCACCCCCGGCAGGGCGGGCGGGGCGGCGCGCGCGAAGTCGACCATGCTGGACCCGACGAGCGGGGTGTCCGGCACGACGCCCAGCGCCCCGGTCGGCAGGCTGATCCACGTCCCGGCCCCGCGGCGGCTCGCGACCAGCCCCTCCGACCGCAACTGGTCCAGCGCCGCCGTGATCATCGTCCGGCTCACCGGCAGCACCTGGGCCAGCTCGCGCTCGGCGGGCAGCCGCGTGCCGGCGGGCAGCCGCCCGTCCAGCACCAGCATCCGCACCGCCGCCGCGAGGTCCGCGGTCCCGTGACGTGCGCCACTGCGACGCCACTCGCCGAGCAGTCGGGCCAGGCGGAAGCCGGATATACGTCCACCTGGTGGGACTTCAGCGCTCATAAGGCCAATTATTGCCAATTGGCTGTGGAATACAAGGCCAATCGCGACGAAGGATGGCCACATGCTCGCCGCCCTCACCCCGGTCCCGGTCACCGTCTCCCCGCTGCGCCGCGTCCCCCAGCTCCTCGCCGGCCTGTGGCTCTACGGCACGAGCATGGCGCTGCAGATCCGCGCCACCCTCGGCCTCGACCCGTGGGACGTGCTGCACGAGGGCCTGACCAAGCTCACCGGCCTGTCGTTCGGCCTGGTCACCGCCCTGGTCGGGGTCGTGGTCCTGCTCTGCTGGATCCCGTTGCGGCAGAGACCGGGCGTCGGCACGGTCAGCAACGTGGTCGTCATCGGCCTCGCGGTGGACGCCACCCTGGCCGTCCTCCCGACCCCGACCGGCCTGCTGCCGCGCATCCTGTTCCTCGCCGCCGGCATCGTGCTGAACGGCCTGGCCGCGGCCGTCTACATCGGGGCCCGCCTGGGCCCCGGCCCGCGCGACGGCCTGACGACCGGCTTCTGCGCGCGGACCGGGACCTCGTTGCGCCTGGTGCGGACGGTGGTCGAGCTGACCGTGCTGGCCGTCGGCTGGCTGCTCGGCGGCACGATCGGCGTCGGGACGGTCCTCTACGCCGTCACCATCGGCCCGCTGACCCAGGCGTTCCTCCCCCTCGTCACCTGGGTGAGCGAGCGACCCGCTTCCTGACCTCCACGTAGTTCACCCCGCGCGCCTCCAGCACCTCGGCCACGAGCCCCCGCTGGGCCAGCAGCGCCAGCAGCATGTGCTCCTGGCGCAGGGAGCTGTGGCCGAGGTCGCGCGCCTCGGACAGGCTGCGCTCCAGCGTCTTCTTCGCCGCCGCGGTGAACGGCAGGTGGTTGCCGAAGAACCGCCGCCGACGCCGGGTCCTCGGGCCGGCCAACGCGCCCTCGCCGTGGGTGCGCTCGACGGACGCCACGATCTGGTCGACGTCGATGCCGAGCCGCCGCAGCGCTTCCGTGTCGGCGTCGCTGAGCCCGCCCTTGCGCCGGGCGGCGAGGAACGCGTCCACGACCTCGTCGCGCTCCAGGTGGAACTCGGCCAGCACCGGCGCGTCGAGCAGCGCCAGGGCCAGGTGCTCGGGCCCGATCTCGGGCGCGTCGAGGCGCTCGGCCTGCACGACGGCGTCGTGGACGGCCTGGCGGGCGGATCTGGTGAACCGTTCGCCGATCATCGGTCTCCCCCGTGCTTCTTGTGGACGGCCTGCCGGGTCACCCCGAGTTCGGCCGCGATCTCCTGCCATGACCAGCCGCGGGCGCGGGCGTTGCGCACCTGCACGGCTTCGAGTGTTTCCAGCAGGCGGCGCAGCGCGCTGACCGCCCGGAGCCCGACCCTGGGGTCCTGGTCGCCCGCCGCCGAGGCGAGTTCGGTTGCCTCCGTCATGCCGTCAACTTTGGTTGACATCCGCCGACTTGTCAACCCAAGTTGACACGCTACGCTCGGGGTCGATGCCCGAGATCACCACCGCCGAACGGGCCGGGGTGGGTCGTGACGGCCTGCCGCGCCCCACCGAGGACCGCATCGTGCTCCTGCCGAACGCGGTGGTGGTGCTGGACGGCGCGACCTCGCCCACGCCCCGCGTCCACGACGGCGGCTGGCACTCGCGCCACCTGGCCGGGCAGTTCACCCGCCTCGACCGGGACCTCGACCACGACCTGGCCGACGAGCTGGCCGGGGCCATCGCCCGCCTCGCCGCCGAGCACGGCCTGACGCCGGGCGACTCGCCGTCCAGCACGGTGGCGATCACGCGGTGGACCGACGCCTCGGTGGATGTGCTGGTGCTCGCGGACAGCCCGGTCGCCGTGTTCACCGACGCCGGCGTCGAGGTGGTCGCCGACCACCGGCTGCGGGACCTGCGGGGCCAGGTCCACCCGATCACGGACTGGCGCAACCGCGAGGGCGGCTGGTGGGTGGCCGAGGCCGACCCGGCCGCCGCGCACCGGGCCGTGCGGGCGAGTTGGCCGCGGGACCGGGTCCGGGCCGTGCTGATGGCGACCGACGGCGTGTCCTGCGGCGTGGACGACTACGGCTTGTTCGCGGACTGGCGGGCCGTGTTGCGAATCACGTCCGAAAAAGGGCCGGAAGCGGTGCTGGACGAGATCCGCGCGGCGGAGGCGGGTGATCCTGGGCGCACGAAGTGGCCGCGGCCGAAAGTGCACGACGACCAGGCGTTGGCGGTCATCCGATTCACCGCCGGGAAATGAGAAAAGCCCCTCGCGGTTGGCGAGGGGCTTTTCGAACGATCTGGTGGCCAGGGGCGGGGTCGAACCGCCGACCTACCGCTTTTCAGGCGGTCGCTCGTACCAACTGAGCTACCTGGCCAGGTAGCGGCTCGACCAACCGGCCGAACTGCCTTGCGACCCAGACGGGACTCGAACCCGCGACCTTCGCCGTGACAGGGCGACGCGCTAACCAACTGCGCCACTGGGCCTTGCTCACTTCTGCCTTGCTGTACTGCGTGCCCCCAACGGGATTCGAACCCGCGCTACCGCCTTGAAAGGGCGGGGTCCTAGGCCGCTAGACGATGGGGACCAGGTTCCTCCAGCAGCCCTTGGGCCACCTTCTTTCCCAGGCCCTCCACGCTGTCCGGTGGAAGCATCGTAAGCATAGGGCACGGGGGTCCACACCTCCAAAACGGGGGTCCAACAAGGTGTTGACCTGCGATTCCACCCCGGTTCACGGCGGGCCGCGACGACGCGGCCCCTCCGGGAAGGGGTCCCGGAGGGGCCGCGGCTCGTGACGTCCTAGCGCTGCACGGGTGGCACGCCCCCGTCCTCGCCCGGTGACAGCCCGAGCATGTCGAGCAGCAACCGGCAGTCCTCGGCACTGGTGGCGCCGCGCGCCACCGACAGCCGAGCCCGGTGGACCTGCTCGTCCGAGATCCGCGACGGCTCACCGGTTCGCTGGGCAGGCACCCCACCGCCGCCCGGCCTGGACATCGCGTCGTCCTGGTTCCACAGGAACTGACGCACTTCTAGGGACCCGCTCATGACGCCTCCCCGACTTGAGGTTGGCGCGAGGCTAAGCGAGCCCATCGAGCCGCCACAGCCCCCCGGAGAGTGATTCAGGGGCGACACAGCGTCACTTTCCGTGTAGGCCACTTGGTGTCAAGCGCGGCGTGATGTGCTTGTCGCGAACGAGGAGGGTGCCACCCATGACCGAACCGGTACCGGGGCAGACGCCGGAACCAGCGGCGGCGGAGGATGCCGCCGCCACGCCGCCACCGACGGACGGGACGAACGGGCCCGCGGCCGCGGCGAACCCGCAGGAGCTGTTCGGCAGCCTGTCGCTGTCCGCGATCGAGGCGGACATCGACCGGTTGATGAACGACAAGATGAGCCAGCTGGACGGGATGCTGGAGGGCCTCGAGGAGCTGGTGCAGCGGCTGGAGGGGGAGATCACGAACCTGGAGGCCGCGCCGGACGACCCCGACGCGCCGCCGCCTACCCCACAGGGGTGAGCCGTGCGGCGGGGCCGGCGCGCGCGAACGGGCCGGACAGGGGCTTCCCGCCATCTCCCACCTGAAGATTTCGGGCCAACCCACTCCCCAGGTCCACGTGCGCGTGCAACAATCCGAACTGCTGACACACCCCCGGTCAGCGCCTGTGGAGATCCCCTCCGGCCCCCGCGTTCCTCCCCCTGGCGCGGGGGCCTCTCCACGCGTTCACCCGTGACCGGGGCCACACTGTGGCCGGCGCCGCAATCCAACCGTTATCGTGTCGCCGTGCCTCTTGGATCCCTTGGACGGTCGAAGTCGGGCCGGCATCGCCCGCCCGCCCGTGAACAGGAAGAAGTCCTGCCCGACGAGGAGCTCGAGTCGTACCTGGCCGCCCTCGCCCCGGAGACCTCCGACGCGGAGACGACGGCGGGCACGAGCTTCGGCAACGCGCAGGTGTACCAGCTGCGCCTGCAGCTCATGGCGAACGAGCAGTTGAAGGAGCTGGCCGCCGAGCGGCAGACCTCCCCGCAGGCGCTGGCCACGGAGTGGGTCATGCAGCGGTTGGAGTGGGAAGCGCGCCAGCGCGGTTACTAGACCCCCGGCAGTGCCCCGGCTCCCGAGGCCGGGCCCGAACGCGAACAGGCCCCCGACCAGCCGGTCGGGGGCCTGCGCCGTCGTAGCGGAAGACGGTGGTGACGACGCGATCAGACCTTGCGCACGTTCTGGGCCTGCGGACCCTTGGTGCCCTGGCCGATCTCGAACTCGACCCGCTGGTTCTCCTCCAGGGTGCGGAACCCCTGGCCCTGGATCTCCGAGTAGTGCACGAAGACGTCCGGCCCGCCGTTCTCCTGGGCGATGAAGCCGAAGCCCTTCTCGGAGTTGAACCACTTGACAGTGCCCAGTGCCATGTACCTGCCTCCATCGCAGGAAAGCTTGGGGCTGCACCGTGCAGCCCCGGCCGTCCCGGGGCGTTTCCCCCACCGGTCGCCGGTGGGGACGGCACGCCCGCGTGTCGTTCCGCGAGCGTGAGACACGAACACAGAAACCACGGCCTGCGTGGCTGAGCGTATCGGTTGGTGACCTCGAGCACTACCACCCAGAAGTCATTGGTCCACCGGAAAGCTACTTCTCCGTCACCTTGGGTGGTTCCGGGAGTTCGACGCCGGCCTGGCCGATGTTGCGCTCCAGGGCGGCGCGCCACTCACCGGAGCCGACCATCTTCTCGATGGCGGCGTTGACCTTCGAGCGGCCCTCCACGTCGTCCTTGGCCAGGCCGATGCCGTAGCGCTCGGTGGTGAACGGCGTGCCGACCAGCTTGAGCAGCTCGGGGTTCTCCGCCACGTAACCCGCGAGGATGACCTCGTCCGTGGTGACCGCGTCGACGTTGCCGGCGAGCAGCGCGATCACGCAGTCGGAGTACTGGCCGTACTCGACCAGCTGCACGTCCTGCGCGAACTGGTCCTTGACCTTCTGCGCGGACGTCGAGCCGGCGACCGAGCAGAGCTTCTTGCCGTTCAGGGTCTCCGGGCCGGTGATCTCGTCTTCGGTGAAGCGGACCAGCACGCCCTGCCCGGTCTGGAAGTACGGGCCGGCGAACGCGACCTGCTCCTTGCGCTTGTCGGTGATCGAGTAGGTGGCGACGACGAAGTCCACCTCGCCGGAGGCGATGAGCTTCTCGCGGTCGGCGGACCGGGCCTCGCGCCACCTGATGCCGGACTCCTCGACGCCGAGCTGGGCGGCGACGTACTTGGCCACGTCCACGTCGAAGCCGACGAACTTGCCGTCGAGCCGGCGCTGCCCGAGGCCCGGTTGGTCGTACCGGATGCCGATGGTCAGCTCGCCGTCGTCGGCCTTGCCTGCCAGGGTGTCGTCGCTCGCGCCGCCGCACGCCGCGGTGAGGGACAGGGCCGTCACCAGGGCGGTCGCGGGCAGCAGTCGTCGGAACAGCATGTGCTGCGGAACCTCTCGGGTGCTGGGGGCGGCGCGGATCGACGCGCCGGACGTTGTTCATGCTAAGCAAGCGGGCGGGTCGGTCAGGTGCGATAAAGGTCGCAGTGGTCCACGCCAATGGTCCGTTCGGCGCAATCGGCGCTGTGAGCCCGCTGACGTCCGGTCAGGACGGCAGGAGTGCTCGCCTGGGCGCCACCCGCGGGCCGAGTCGGCGTATCGCCTTGTTCACGTGACCTTCGGGGACGCCCCAGCGGAGGGGCGCGGGCACGAGCAGCGCGGCGGTCCGGACGGCGCGCAGCAGGGCGGTGGCCGCCTGCCCGGGGTACGGGCGGTGGCCGTGCAGGGCGATGGCCCACGGGGGCAGCACGGAGTACGCGAGGTGGCCGAGCAGCGGCTCGTAGGCGTCCAGGCCGAGGCGCAGCACGCCGGTGACGGGCGGGCGGTGCAGGAACCGGTACACGACCTCGGAGTCGGCGGTGCGCCGCAGCCCGGGGAGCGCGGCGGCGAAGTAGTCGGCCATCTCGGCGGCGCTGCCGGGCACCTCGTCCTCGTGCAGGCCGACCAGGGCGGCGGTGCGGCGTTGCTCGTCGTAGTAGCGGTCGACCTGGGCGTCGGTGAGCCGGTAGCCGGCGCGGCGCAGCACGGTGAGGAAGCAGTGGACCTCGGCGCAGTGCACCCAGAGCAGCAGTTCGGGGTCGTCGATCCGGAACGTGCGGCCGGTGTCGTCCTTGGCGCGCAGGGTGCGGTGCACGGCGCGGACGCGGGCGGCGGCCCGGTGGACCTCTTCGGTGGAGCCGTAGCTGACCGTGCCGACGAAGTCCGCGGTCCGCAGGAGCCTGCCCAGCGGGTCGCGCCGGAAGCTGGAGTTCTGCACCACGGCGGCGACCGCGCGGGGGTGCAGCGCCTGCAGGTAGAGGCTCGCGATGCCGGCGACCCACATGGCGGGGTCGGCGTGCAGCTGCCAGGTCACGGTCCCCGGTCCGAGCAACCCGACGTCCACCGCCCGATCGTGCCACGTCGTGCGGTTCGCGTCACCCCTTCGACGTGCCAAGACGGTTGGGGCGTAACGCGTTCAGGGGCTTGAACGATTCCACGTGACACCGTGGAGCCTCGGAGCGGGTGCAGGGATGAGCAGTGGCAGAAGCGTCGCCTTCGCCGGAGTGGCGTTGTTGCTCGCGACCGGCGCGCTCGTGACGATGGCGATCACGGTGCGCGAACCGCGGCCGGTGGACGTGCGGCAGGTGCAGCTGAGCCCCGTGGAGCCCGGTGTGGTCAGCGCGACGTACACCACGACGGTGGCGGTCGCGCGGCCGACGACGATCCCCGTGGTGGTGCCCGAGCCCGAGCCGCGGCCGGCGCCGCCGATCACCACGACCACCACCGCCGTGACGACGACGTCGTCGGAGCCGCCGCCCCCGTCGTCCAGCACCGTCGTGACCACCACGCCGACCCGGCCGACGCAGGGCCACCACTGCGACCCCGCGTACGTGACGGAGGGGCCGTGCGTGCCGTGGCGGTTCCCGCGCGGGGTGCGGGAGTTGTGCGACTGGCTACGTGACCACGGCGCGGGTCGGATCGAGGTGGTGGGGCGGGACCGCCACCACCTCGACCTCGACCGCGACGGCCTGGCCTGCGAGCGCTTCGACTGATTTCCGGTGTGCGCGAACGTCGAACTCGGGTGCTCTGAACGTAGGACACACGCGTTCCGAACGTAGGACACACGCGTTCCGAACGTAGGACACGCGCGTTCTGGACGTAGGACACGCGGGGGTCAGCGGGTGGCCAGGCGGTCCAGGGCCGCGCCCACGCGGTCGGTCAGCAGGGACAGGGCGCCGACGGTGCGGGTGGTCGGGTCGTCGTCCGCGCCGCCGAGGGCTTGGGCGCGCACGTAGCCGGCCTTCACCTCCCGCCAGCGGGCGGCCTGGGCCTCGGTCAGGGCGCCGCGCAGCTCCGCCAGCTTGAGCAGGTTCGCCTCCGCGCCCGAGGTGAGCGTCTGCGCCTCGCCCGCGTAGTGGTCGTCGATCACCGCGTCCAGCTCGGCGTCGTTCATCACCGGCACGATCCGCTCCGCCAGCTTGTTCATGTTCCGGTACGAGCCCTGCAAGCGGAACGGCGGCTCGACCCGCGACGCGTCGGCCTGGGCGGCGGAGGCGATGTACGCCCGGTTGACCGCCAGCACGACCTCCCGCACGCGCAGCAGCTTGCGCAGCACGGACAGCACCTGCTCCAGCTCCGCGGCCCCGTACGGGTGCGCGAGCCGGTCCGCCCGCACGTCCTCGCCGCGCGCCATCCGCACCAGCAGCTCGACGTCGCCGCGGTCGCGGGTCGACAGCGGCGCGAGCACCGGGTTGGACGTGAGCGCGTTCTCCACGTAGCTCGACGCGAACAGGTCCTCGCGGCCGGACAGCACGTCGCCGAGGTTCCACACGTCGGCGCGGTTCGCGAGCATGTCGGGGATGCGGAACCGCTGCCCGGACTCGGTGTACGGGTTGCCCGCCATGCACACCGCGAACCGCTTGCCGCGCAGGTCGTAGGTGCGCGTGCGGCCGTCCCACACGCCTTCCATGCGGCGCTGCGCGTCGCACAGCGAGATGAACTTCTGGAGCAGCTCCGGCGAGGTGTGCTGGATGTCGTCCAGGTACAGCAGCACGTTGTTGCCCGTCTCCAGCGCGAACGAGATCTTCTCGACCTCCTGCCGCGCGGTGGCGTTCGGCGCGTCCGCCGGGTCGACCGACGTCACGCCGTGGCCCAGCGCCGGGCCGTTGACCTTGACGAACACCAGGCCGAGCCGGTGGGCGACGTACTCCATCAGCGTCGTCTTGCCGTAGCCGGGCGGTGAGATGAGCAGCAGCAGGCCCATCTGGTCGGTGCGCTTGCCGTCGCCCGCCGCGCCGAGCTGCTTGGCCAGGTTGTCGCCGATCAGGGGCAGGTAGACCTCGTCCAGCAGCCGGTTGCGCACGAACGCGCCCATCACCTTCGGCCGGTGCTCGTCCAGCCGCAGCCTGGCCCGTTCGGCGGCCACGACCTCGTTGCGCCGCCGCTGGTAGGCGCGGTAGGCGGGCACGCGGTGCTCGCGGAACGCCCGGGTGCGGGTCAGCAGCTCGTCCAGCCGGACCTCCAGGCCGCGGTCCACGACGCGCGGGTGGGTGCCGAGCAGTCCGTCCACAGTGGCCTCCAGCTGCGCGGACGACTCGTGCCGGGGCAGGTCCCGGCACAGCTCCAGCGCCACCGCCTCCGGCAGGTCGGGCAGGTGGCGGTCCCGGTCGGGCAGGCCGCCCAGGAACGCCTCGTACCAGCCCTCCGCCAACCGCCGCCGCACGTCGAGGTCCGCGATCGCCGCGAGGTCGTCGTCGAACTCCCTGCGCCCGCCCAACGCCCGGTGGAACGCGTCCACCAGGGCGCGCGCCCGGGCGCTCGTGACGAACCCGAACGGCGAACCGCACAGCTCCTCGAACAGGTACTCGCCCGCGAGCGGGTCGCCGGCCGCCGCGCCCAGCTCGGCGCACAGTTCGTCGATGGCCGCGGTGTGCCCGAACGCCGCCCTGGCCCGGCCCAGCGAGACCGCGCGCCGCGCGAACGCCGACCGCACGCCCTCGTCGGCCGAAACCCAGAACAGCTGCGCCGCGGCCCGCGCGGCCGGCGGGAACCGCAGCACGCCCGCGCCCGCGTGCAGGCGCAGCACCACGTCGAGGATGCGGGCCGCGTCGTGGTCGTGCACGCCCCGCTCGTAGCCCTCGTCCAGCCGCGACTCGGCGACCCGGCGCACCAGGTCCGGCAACCGGCCCCCGGTGGCGGCGGCGTGCAACTCCTCCACCGGGTGCTCGGCCAGGATCGACGCGGCCAGGTGCTCGGCCCGGTAGACCTCGGCCGTCTCCGACACCAGCGACTGGTCCCAGAACGGCCGGGTGTCCGCGAACGCCGGGTCGCGCACGGGCGCGCGGAAGTCGGTGCCCGTGACGGCGAACGACAGCTCCCCGTCCTTGGGCACGAGCGTCAGGTCGACCGGCTGGGTGTTCACCGCGAACCGGTGCCGGCCGAGCCGGATCGCCTCCCCGTCGAACAGGTCCAGCCGGTCCCGCAGCGAGCGGCCCGCCTCCTGCCGCGCGGCCAGCACCCGCCCGTCCAGCTCCTCGGCGCGCACCCGGTCGCCCAGCGCGCGCAGCTCGTCGGCGACCGCGCGGACCTTCGCCACCATCGGGTCGGTCGCGAAGTAGGTGTTGACCTCGTCCGCCGACGCCAGCGACGCCACCCGCCCGGTGACGCTCGCCAGGATCCGATCGGCGGAGGTCGCGAGCCGGTCGGCGTGACGGGCCCGGTCGTCCAGCAGCGCCTGCTTGCGCGACGAGAACGCCTCGTAGACGTCGGTCCGTTTCTCGCCGAGCCGGGTCAGGAAGTCGTCGAACGCGCCGAACCGCGACTCCAGGTTCTCCAGGTGCAGCAGCAGCCGGCCCAGCTGCTCGTCGCACCGCTGCGGGGTGTCCGCGACCGCCAGCGCGCCGGTGATCGCCTGACCCAGCAGCGCGAACTCGGCGGCGAACTCGGCCCGGCCCTCGGTGGCGAGCAACGCGCGCCGGCGGCCGTCCGCGGTGGCCCGCGCCCGGTTCAGCCCGGCGAGCACCTCGCCGATGCGCTCCAGGATCGCCGTGCGCACGGTGGCGTCCGCGATGTCGAGCGAGCCGATGGTCTCGGTCAGCACCTCCAGGCCGCGCTGCTGCTCGCCCAGCCGCTCGACCACCGGGTCGGCCTCGGCGGCCGTGCGGATCGCCTCGGCCTCGCCGACCAGGCCCTCGACCCGCTCGTGGTAGCCGGCGAACGCGTCGTCGCGGCGCAGGTGCTCGACCGCGCGCCGCGCCGTGCCCGCCAGCTCGTCCTCCACCGACGACACCAGCGCGTCGATGCGGGCCGCGTCGGCGTACCGCAGCTCCTTCACCGTCAGCAGGTGCCCCTGGGCTCGCCGCAGGTCGGCGAGCTGCCGCACCCACGCGTCGGCCGACGCGGGCACGTCGCCGCGCACCCGGCGGACCACCGACGCGATCCGCTCCTCGGCCTCGTCGACCGCGGCCGCCGCCTGGTCGGTCAGCGCCCGCACGGTCTCGAACTCGTCCAGCACCTGCTCGGCCGTCGCCCGCACCCGCGACAGCGGGTCGCGCAGGTCGCCCAGCTCCGGCTCGCCGAGCCAGTGGTAGGTGTCGAGCACCCTGGCGCAGGAGGCGATCAGGTCCTCGAACACCGGCACGGACGGGGCCGTGTCGCCGACGAGCCGGGTCACCGACAGGCAGTCGGAGATGCCGCGCACCAGGTCGGCGTTGCCGACGCGTTCCAGCGGGCCGGTGCCCACGGGTTGCGCGGCGGCGTAGGCGTCGGACAGGTACGGCGTCTGCCACACCTGCATCGGGTGCACGCGGGTCGGCTCGTCGTCCGTCGCCCGGAACACGACCAGCGTGCCGTCGTCGAACAGCGAGTACCCGTGGCACGACAGCGGGGTCGCCACTTCCTTGCGGATCACGTTGTACGGCAGCAGCAGCGACCGGCCGTCGCGGCGGGCGTGGAAGACGTACAGCACGTCCTCGCCGTTGGTGGAGCGGATGACCCGCTCGAACTCCAGCTCGTCCACTGGGGTGTCGAACGTCTTGCCGACGCCGGTGGCCAGGTGGTAGCCGCCGGGGAAGATCAGGCCCTGGTCCTCGGGCAGCCGTTGGCACGCCTGGCCGATGCCGTCCAGCCGCACCACGGACCGGGTGCGGGTGTTGAACACCAGGTGCCGCCACGCGGTCTCGTTGTAGGGGCGGACGCGCAGCAGGATCAGCGGGCCGACGCGCGCGTACTGCACCTCGCCGTCGGCCAGGGACTGCAGCGGCTCGTCCACCGGCTCGGTGTAGACGCCCTCGCCGGTCTCGGTGTTGTTCTCCACCTTGATGGTGAGGTCGCCGCCGATGGTCTCGACGAACACCTCGTCCTCGACGGAGATGTGCGGGTGGCGGCCGGGCACGTGGTGCTCGCGCCCGGTCGCGATCCACTCGAAGTCGTGCGACGGCGGGAACACGTGGTCGCGCTCGCCCCGGTTGTCCAGGTACTCGACCGAGCCGTCCACGCCGACCCGCCAGCGCAGCACCCGGATGTCGCCGATGCGCGCGCCCGTCTGGAACACCGCCAGCAGCCGGCCCTCGACCCGGCGGAGCTGGATCAGCCTGGTGTCCCGGTAGTACCGGTACAGCTCGGCGAAGTCGCGCTCGAACCGCGGGTCGCGCAGCAGGCCCGGCAGCTCGTCGTCCGCCGCGTCCTCGAACCGGAACGCCCCGCCGTCACGGGTGAAGCGGTGCAGCGAGAACACGTCGTCGACCGCGGTCTCCGGCTTCAGGCCGATGAAGACGTTGTAGCCGAACAGCATCAGCCCGGTCGCCGGCGACCCGCCGCCCCCGGCGACGGACAGGGACACGCAGTCGCGCGGCACGCAGTTGTGCTCGGTGCGGATCCGCTCGGTGCCCAGCAGCGCCAGCTCCGCGCTGCCGAACACCTCCAGCCGGCGCGCGTTCAGCTCCTCGGCCCGCCGGGCGAGCCCGGCCGCCTGCTCGGCCAGCCGGGCCCGCAGCACCTCGTAGGTGCCGGCCTCCACCGCCGCGCCCGCCTCCACCGACGCGGTCACGACAGCGAGGCGACCGGCCGCTCGGCCACGCCCAGCCGTTGCGCGGCGGCCAGCAGCTCGCGCAGCTTGCCCTCGTCCGGCCCGCCGGAGCCGATCAGCTTGAGCAGCAGCGCGGACACGGTCAGGTTCTTGACGTCACCGGTGCCGAACGAACCCAGCAGCCGGCCGAGGTCGTCGGTGAAGCTCGCCGACCCGTCCAGCCACGGCCCGGCCAGGGTCCGGGCGACGTCGGAGTGCTCCACGAACCCGTCCACCTGCTTGCCCACCGTGATCGCGCCGACGATCCGGTCGAAGAACGCGCTCTCGCCGCCGACGATGTCGATGTCGGCCTTCTCCAGGCCCGTGGCCAGCACCATCGCCTGCGACTCGGCCACCTGCCGCTGCACGTCCAGGCCCGCGAGCCGGACCTCCTTCTCGGTCTCCAGCCGCAGCCGGTACTCCTCGTGCTCGCGGGTGGCGCCGTCCAGCGCGGCCATCGCGCCCGCCTTGTCGGCCAGGCCCTCCGCCTCGCCCTTCAGCTTCTCGCGGATCGCCAGCGCGGCCACGAGCGCCTTCTCCTTCTCCACCGCGGCCTCGGCGCGGCCGACCTTCTCGATCGCCTCCGCGTCCCGCTCGCGCACCTGCACGTCGGCCAGCCCGTTCGCGGCGGCCTCGGCCTGCTTGCCCTCGGCGAGGCGGATCATGGCGCGGGTGTCCAGCTCGGCGGCCTGCTGGCGGGCCTCGGCGAGCAGCAGCTCCTCGCGGGCCTTGAACTTCGCGGCCTGCTCCGCGGCCTCCGCCGCCTTGATGTCCTTGACCAGGCCCTCCTGCGCCTGCGCCTCGGCCTTGATCACCACGGTCTGGCGCTGCCGCTCGGCCTCCTCGACCGCGCGCAGCCGCTTGATGATCTCCTCCTGCTCGGCGACGGTCTTCTCCACCGCGATCCGCTCGCGCACCACCTCGGCGACGGACCGCTTCTCCGCCTCCAGCTCCTTGTCGGCGGCGATGCGGGACAGCTCGGTCTCCCGCTCCCGGCCGATGACCTCCAGCATCCGGTCCTTCTCGATGCGCTCGGTCTCGATCGCGATCACGCGCTCGCGGTTCTTCTCGGCCACCGCGATCTCGCGGGCCTTGTTCTCGGTCTGGATGCCGAGCTGCTCGTCGGTGCGGATGTGCGCGGTGTTGGCCTTGAGCCGCTCCTCGGCCTGCACCTTGGCGATCTCCGCCTCCTCGCGCGCCCGCATCGTCTCGACCTCGCGCTTCTGCTTGATCTCCGCGTCGGCCCGGCGGCGCTCCAGCTCCAGGATCGCCTCGCGCGCCTCGACGTTCTGGCGCGTGATCTCCTTCTCCTCCTGGCGCGTGAACTCGTTCGTGCGGACGTGCTCGATCGCGGTCAGCTCGGTGATCTTGCGGATGCCCTGGGCGTCGAGGATGTTCGACGGGTTGAGCTGCGCCATCGGCGTCTGCTCCAGGTAGTCGATCGCCGCGTCCTCCAGGCTGTAGCCGTTGAGGTCGGTGCCGATCACCTGGATGATCCGGTCGCGGAACTCGTCGCGCATGGTGTAGAGGTCGATGAAGTCGAGCTGCTTGCCGACCGTCTTCAACGCCTCCGAGAACTTCGCGTTGAACAGCTCCTGGAGGGTGGCCTCGTCGCTGGCGCGGGCGGTGCCGATGGCCTGGGCGACCTTGATGACGTCCTCGACGGTCTTGTTGACCCGCACGAAGAACGTGATGCGGATGTCGGCGCGGATGTTGTCCCGGCAGATCAGCCCTTCCTGGCCGGCGCGGCGGATCTCGATCGTCTTCACCGAGATGTCCATGACCTCCGCGCGGTGCAGCACCGGCAGCACCACCGCGCCGGTGAACGTGACGTCCACCTTGCGCACCTTCGAGATGATCAGCGCCTTGCCCTGGTCGATCTTGCGGAACAGCCTGCTGACCAGGATCAGCAGCGCGATCACGACGACCAGGACGACGGCGATCAGGATGCCGAACCCGGTGGTGATGACGTCCATCAGTGCTCCCCCAGTGCGTGAGTCGGGTCGAGGCCGAGGTCCAGCGGCGCCACCCAGAAGAACTCGCCGTCCGCGTCGTAGTCGAAGATCACCGCGGTGGCGCCCGCGGTCAGCGCGTCGTCGCCGGGCTGCCGCACCTGCACGACCGCCGACGAGCCGTCCGCGGCGGTGACCTCCGCCTGGCCGAAGGTCCGGGTGACCCGGCCGGTGCGGATGACGCAGGTGCGGCCGACGAAGTCCAGCCGGGACGCGGGCGGGTCGGCCGGGAACAGCCGGGTCAACGGCGCCATGGCCAGCCGGGCGAGCACCGCGCCGACCAGCAGCGCGCCGCCGAGCACGGCGAAACCCGCCGCGGCCGACGACGGTCCGACCAGCACCACGCCCGCCAGGCAGGCGAACCACGAGAACGCCACCAGCAGCGAGACGCCGATCGTGGCGGGCACGCCGCCGATGTCCAGCTCCACCCAGTCCGCGTCCGCCGCGCCGAAGGCGACCAGGAGCCAGTAGGCGACGACGATTGCCAACAGGATGCTCGGCACCGCGACCGGGCATCCCAGCGCCACCGCGAAGAACCGCCCCATGCACCCCCCTTTCACGGGACACTAACCCGGTGCGGGGCGCGGACAGGCCGGAATGACGCAACGCGGTCGACCCGCGCCGCTCAGTGCACGAGCAGGCCGGACACCTTGGTGAGCGGGTTGCCGGCGTAGCTGACCACCGCGCCGTCGGCGGACGGCATCGAGCGGATGCTCATGCCCGCGAACCCCCGGTCGGTGACGAACCAGCCCCACGTCGTCACGTACGGCCGGTCGTCACCCGGCACGACGTCGAGCGTGGGCCGCACCCGTTCCTGCACTACGTACGGCTCGTCCCCGACCTCGTCGAGCACGCGCGCCCACTCGCGGTCGGTCATGAGCCACCCCGGGTGCACGCCCGCGCCCGCGAACCCGCCCGCCGCCTTGACGATCAGCTCCTCCCGCCGCTCGCGCAGGAGGTCGCGCGGCACGTCGCGCAGGGAGCGGGTCCACGGCACCAGCCGGTCCACCAACGCCTTCTCGTCGTCGTCCAACGCCTCGCGGTGCTCCGACAGCAGCGCGATGGTCGACTTGCTGCCGTAGTAGTAGCTCGACAACGGCGTGTACAGCTCGGTCTTGTGGCCCTTGGCCAGCGTGTCCGCGTGCGCGACGGCCTGCGCGGCGTTGAAGTAGCGGACCGCCACGTCCAGCTTCGTGCCGTGCAGGTGCAGGTGGCCGTCGCGGGTGGTCAGCTCGTGCAGCTCGCCGAGCAGCACGTCCACGCCCAGCCGGGCGCAGGTCTCCCGGAAGCTCTCGAACCCCTTGGCGAACCGGGCCAGCATCCCGCCCTCTTCCAGGAAGGCGACGGTGCGGTCGGGGCCGATGGCGTCGAGCAGCTTCTCGACCGGGTTGACGTAGCCGAGGCCGTGCTCCCGGACGAACGGTTGGAAACCCGGGTCGGCGTGGATCACGCGGGCCAGCTCGCCCAGGTCCGGGCCGCCGAGCTGCGAGCCCGCGTTCACCTCCAGCAGCCGGAACCGGTCGCCGACGCGGTAGATGTCCGCGCGGCCGTGCACCGGCGGCCGTTCGGAGCCCATCAGCGCGGCCTCGGCGGGCGGGATGCCCAGGGCGTCGGCGAACCGGGTGAAGCTGCCGCCGAACAGCCTGCCCGGTAAGGAGAAGAGGAGTTCGAAGAAGTCGAGCACGTCGGCCGCGACGTCGTGCGCGGTGCGCTCGTCCAGGAAGAACGGCCGGTTCACCAGCCGGTGGCCGTAGGCGGCGCGCAGGCCCGGCGGCAGGTCCAGCCGGCCCATCAGCCCGTGCAGGCCCTCGTCGTCCAGGTACGCCTGCGTCACGTGGTCGGTCACCGCTGTGCTCCTCCGGGTCGTCGGTCGGCGCACATGATGGCGGAGCGGTGCGCGGCCCGAGACCCCTAGTCCGCCCGGGACTGCGGCAGCCTGACCGATTTGCGGGCGCGCGGCGCGGACGGCGGCGGCACCACCGGCCCGATGTCGCCGTCCGGCGCCTCGTCCAGGTCGACGATCACCGGCGCGTGGTCGCTCGGCCCGGTGCCTTTGCGGGCGTGCCGGTCCACCCACGCCGCCTCGACCCGCGCGGCCACCGGCGCGGACGCCAGGACCAGGTCGATGCGCATGCCGAGGTCTTGGTGGAACATGCCGGCGCGGTAGTCCCAGTAGGTGAAGACCCGCTCGGCCGGCCACCGGTCGCGGACCACGTCGTGCAGCCCGACCTCCCGCAACGCCGCCAACGCCTCCCGTTCGGGCGCGGTCACGTGCGTGTGGCCGGCGTACGCCGCCGGGTCGAACACGTCCGCGTCGGTCGGCGCGATGTTGACGTCGCCGCAGACCACGACCTCCGCCGGCCCGGCCGCCACCACGTCCCGCAACGCCGCGAGCCAGGCCAGCTTGTAGCGGTAGTGGTCGGAGTCCGGCGACCGGCCGTTGGGCACGTAGACGGAATGCAACCGCACCCCGCCGCACGTCGCCGCCACCGCCCGCGCCTCCTGGTGCGGGAACCCGGGGCCGCCCGCGAGTCCCGCCACCACGTCGTCCAACCCGACCCGGGACAGGATCGCGACCCCGTTCCACCGACCCTCGCCGTGCACCGCCACCTCGTACCCGCGGCCCGCCAGCTCGTCGCCGAGCAGCGCGGTGAACGCGTCGTCGGCGAGCTTGGTCTCCTGCAGGCAGACCACATCGGGCCGCCGCTGGTCGAGCCACGGCAACAACCGCGGCAACCGCTGCTTCACCGAGTTCACGTTCCACGTGGCCACGCGCACCCGTCCCACGTTAGTCCGAACGACCACCCGCCGCGTCCGAACGCGCGCCGATTTCCCGGACCACCGCCATCCCCGGAATCCGACCTTCCCCACTGGTCCACGCGTGACGGCGGCCACACCGGCGATCGGACCACCCTGCCGGCAGGCGGGCACGTCGTCGGTAAGCTGTGGGCGAGGGCTGCTAGCTCAATTGGCAGAGCAGGAGACTTTTAATCTTCGGGTTCAGGGTTCGAGTCCCTGGCGGCCCACCAAACTCGCTGGTCCAGCGGTTGGACCAGGGTTCAGCCAAGCCGGATCCCCCGTTTACCCCTCACTTACGGTGATGACGGCCCCGAGCGCATCAGCCGCCGCCCGACCGGGTGACCTGCGGCCCATGTAGACGTCCTGGGTCATCGACGGTCGAGAGTGACCGAGCAGGTCGGCGATCTGCCGGGCCGTCAGACCCGCCTCATCCAGCAGCGTGGCGACGGTCCTCCGAAAGGTTCGGAAAGTCACCCATTCGTAGCCAGCCCGGGTGATGAACGGCTTCCACGCGCGATTGCGGACGTTCGTAGCCTCACGAATCGTGCCGGTCGAACTGGGGAAGATCGGACCGTCGAGGTCGGCCGCCTTCTCCCTCCTTTCGACAAGCATGACGACGCACCAGTCCGGCAGCGGAATGGGCCGTTCGGCGTTCTCCGTCTTGCCCCGGTTCACGATCCGACCTCGTCCACGCGCGCGGATGACGTTCCCGGACATAGCCAGCTCCCGCCCCTGCTGGTTGAAGTCCGGCCAGTGCGCGCCCAGCGCCTCCCCGGTCCGCTCTCCGGTCGCCAGGAAGAACCTGACCAGGTCCGGCAAGTCGTCTTTGACGGCCCGGTCGTCCTGGTCCAGCTTCTTGAGCAGGTCGACGACCTCAACCGCGGTCAACGCCCGCGACTTCTGCGGCCGGTTCTTCGCCCGCTTGCTCTCCAACCGGGTGATCTCGCGCGCCGGGTTGGTCTCCAGCGCGCCGTGCTGCACCGCGTAGGCACAGACGCCACCCAGAACGGCCCGCACGGTCTTCGCCGAGCTGGCGCTGGAGTTGTCGCGGACCTTCTTACACAGGGCGTCGAGGATCGGCGTGGACAGCTCGTTCATCCGCAGGTCGCCCACCGCCGGGAGGACGAGCCCTTCCAACCGGTTTCGGTAGGTGTCCACCGTGCCCCAGGAGCGGAACTCCCGTTCGGCGTCGCGCACCAGCTCGGCCAGCCACCGAGCGGCGACGTCGCGGAACTTGGTAGTTGCCGTGACGGTCGCCCCCGCAACGGGCGTTACCCAGTCGCGGATAGCCGCCTTGAGGTTGTTCTCCGCGTCCGTGCGGCTGGTACCCATGCGCTCGACGTCATAGACCTTGCCGTTGAAGTCGCGGTACCGACAGCGAGCCCGGTAGCGCTTCGGGCCGAGGGTCTCGACCCTGATCTTGCCGTAGGTACCGACCGGCATCGGCCTTCTGCCCATCAGGCCGCCTCAGTCGGAAGCGACTCGAACCACGCCTTGACGTCGGCGGCGTTGAAGCGCAGGTGCTTACCGACCCGGCGGCCGGGAGGCCCGTACTTCCTGGTCCGCCACTGATAGATGGTGTTGACCGGGATGCGGAGGTAGGCCGCCACCTGCTCGATGTCCCAGATTTCGTTCACGCTGCGTCCTCCTCCGTGTATTGGCGTTGTGAGCGGAGGCGTTCGGCGATGCCGGAGGCGAGTTCGCGCTCCGCGTCGTTGGCGTAGCCCGAGCCCGCATAGGCCCAGTCGTTGACGACGATCACCTCTTCGGCTGCCAGGCCGAGGCGTTCGAGGGTTTCGGCCGCGCGGTAGGCGCGGCGGTCTTCACGGATGCGCTTGAAGGTGGTCGAGTAGTGCTTGGACTTGGTCAGGAAGTGGCCGCGAAAGCCGAGCATGTGTGCCCACTTGCGCAGGTTGAGTTCGGTGTAGAAGTGCAGGTCGCCGAGGTCCCACGCGGTTTGGATCATGCGTCGGTGGTGGTCGGAGACCCGTAGGTGGTCGATGTCGAGTTGGGACCGGATGGGCCGGTCCGGTGTGTCGCGTGCTCCGGTGCCCTTGGTCGCGTACTTGGCGACGTAGGCCGCGAGCTTGCCGTCACTGACTGCCCCGGTGTCGTCCTCGATCTGGTTCGCCGAGGCGGCTCGGATCGGCCGCGCGTCTACCTGCTCGCCCCAGACCAGGTCAATCACCGTGCCATCCGGTCGGAAAGACTCCACCCGGACGGCGCGGGCGGCGGTTCGAACCGCGTGGTCGACCAGGTCCACGGTGGCCCAGGAGGGGGCCGGGTCGTGCGAGCCGTCAGGACCGTCGATCCGGATGACGGCGTGGAAGTGAACTAGGCCGCGCCGCTGGTATTCGGCGACCTTGGCGTACGAGAGCCGTGCATGGTCCTTGAACGCCCGGACGGTGAGGCCGGCGGCGCGTGCCAGGGCGCGTCGTAGGGCGATGGTGAACCGGTGCCAGAGCTTCCCGGCATGCGCCTGCCATAGGACCGCCCCGACGTAGTCATAGGTGTCCGGGTCGACCGCGCCGCCGATGCGAGGGTCATCGGGGCGATGGAAGGCCCCGCACCCCGTGCACGGCCGCGCCTTGCCACTGGCGGTGGTCGGCCGGTTGTGGACCGGGCCGAAGGATGGAGCGGTCAGGGTGGCGAACACGCGGGGCTTTTCGGCGACCGATTCGGGGACGCCTTTGCTGCCGCCGGTGAGGCCGGCGCGCATGAGGTGGAAAGCGTCGGCGGCGTAGCGGTCGGAGCAGGAGGGGCAGACGGTGGCGCGGCGGTTGCCGCAAGGGACCATGACGTCGCCGCCGAGGTGGGCGAGGACTTTCGTGCTGTCGAGGTTGTGGAGCTGCCAGGCTCCGTACAGGCGGATCGGTGCGAGGCATCCACCGGTGGCGGTGACCTTGTCCCGCCAGTCGCGGTAGTCGGCCCGTTGGACCCGGTCGGCGATGCGATCTTCGAGCGTGAGGACCAAGGCCCTCCTTTCCGTGGTCAGGCGGCGTTGAGTTGGTCGGCGAGCTGGACTGCGAAGGCGTCGGGGACGTTCACCGCGGCCTGCACATCAGCCGGGGTAATGGCGCGGCCCTGTTCGCGGACCTCGGCGGCTTTGGTGCCGAGGACGGCTTGCAGGTGGGCCGGGAGCTTGAGCGTCGGGCGTGACGAGGTCGGAGCCACAGGAGTGATCGGCGCGGTGGACATCAGCGCGCGGTCGCGGGCGGCGTTGCAGCGGTGCTGGATGACCGGCATGACCTCGGCGATGAGGAACACGACCAGCGGGACGACGACGTGGAGGAAGACCACGCCGTACTCGACCCGGCCGGACGGCGGGCGGAGCGAGGACCACACGTTGGTGATCAGGGTTGCGGCGAGCAGGAGCCGCTTGAGCCAGACGACCGGGGCGGCGTCGACGGCCTGGCCGTGGGTCAGCATCTCGGCTTCCCAGCGCAGCAGCGTGATCAGGATGCCCGCCAAGGCCGGTTCGACCAGCCACGCGCCCCACCACAGCGCGTCGGCCGGGGTCAGGTGTCCGGCAAGGAACTCGTGCACGCCCGTGGTGGTGAAGCCCAAACCCAAGGCGAGGAAGAACCACATGGAGCGGGTGACCGAGACGCGGAAGCGCTCCAGCCGGATGACCTGCAACAACGGGTCGGAGGTCAGGTCGTGCAGTCGGTGTGACTCGGCGAGACGGGCGCGCAGCTTCTGCACCGTGCGGGTTTCGCCCTGGTCAGCCGTCTTGCGGGCCACGGTTCACCTCCTCGGGACTCCGCAGACGCGCCGGGACGATGTCGAACAGGTCGTGGAACTGCATCGGGGCGAGCGCGACGAGTGCCCCTGCAATGAACGCTGATCCGGGCTGCATCCGCCCGGCGAGTACGCGGGCCACGGTGGAGCGGTTGACGTCCATCGCCTTGGCCAGGGCGTAGTCCGACCGGAAGCCGGCGAGCCGGGCGGCCTTGGCGAGCACGTCGGCCCGCAGTGTGATCGTGTTCGGCATGGTCGTGGTCGCCTCCGTGCTCACGCAGCCGTGGTTCCGGAGGCGACTCGACGTCGAGCGGCCACCGCACGGCCGAGGTGGACCAGGCGGGCGACCTCCTCGAAGGTCACCGGCTCGACCACGAGCGAGACCAGGCGGAAAGGGCCGACGGTCACCGCGGCCTGCCCAGCCGCGACCGCGCCGAAGTCCGAGACGGCAGCCGAGGCGGTCAACCCGAACGCCAAGCCCGCGCCGTTGCGGGCGGTCCCCGCCACGGTCAACGTGTGGTCAGGGCGCAGGGTCCACGTGAGCGTGACGCCGTCCAGGCGGGAGACCCACAGCAGCAGCGCCGCAAGGCGGTCAGGTGCCGGGCCGGAGGTGAACTCGACGTGCACCGAACCGGACACCGTTGAAACCATCAGCCGGTCCGGTCGCGGCAGACCCGTCGACCGCATGAGCGACCGCAGGGTGCGGATGATCCGGTCCAGCGAACGTGAGCTGTTCGAGGGCATGGCGAAGCTCCAGAGATCAGTAAGTCAGTAGGTGATGAGGTCAGGCGACGACGCGCAGGTCCGCGCCGGAGTCGGCCGGTCCGGCCTTGACGAACGCGACCAGCTCCTCGATGTCGTGGTCGCCGGTGTAGGCCGCGCGGACCCGGCGAGGGGTGCGGGAGCGCGGGTCGACGCGGTAGCCGATACCGGCGCTGGAGAGGTCGGCCGGGATCTCGTCGGCGATCGCGCCACGCTCACGCGCACCCTCGCCCAGGACCATGTCCGGGTGCCGTTCGGAGGTCACCCTCAGGCACACCCGGTGTGGGAGCAGGTCGCGGATCGGGAGCACGTCCTTGGACGGTTCCTGCACGTACACGTCGAGCACGTCGTTGGTGGCCCGACCCATCGAGGAGATCACCGCGCAGGCGTTGGTGATCTCGTGCGCGAACTCGGAGTTGTAGGCCATCAGGAAGCCGACCTCGTCCAGGATCAGCCAGTCCACGGGGTGCTCGCGCGACACCGGAACCGAGCGCTTCCCTTTGCGCTGCAACCGCTTCTGCTTGCGCCGCATGTTGTCGACAAATCGCTCGATCAACTCGGCGCAGTCCTCCGGGTTGTCCGCGTACCGGCCGTCCAGGATCGGTTTGAGCGCCACGAACTCGAACAGCTTCGGGTCACACACCCACGGGCGCACCAGGCCGTCCCGGATCATCGGCGCAACGGCCCGCAGCTTGGCCATGACGACCGAGTTCTTGCCCGCACCGGTGGCGCCCGCCGTCAGGTGGTGCGTCCCGGTCAGCGGTTCGCGCCACTGGCCGCCCAGCTCCGTCTCCCCCAGGCACAACGACCGCAGGTCCACCGCGTCCGACGATTCCGGCATGGCGGGTGCGGGGATGACCCGGTCGAACGGCTCGTCACGCTGAACGACCAGCACGACCTCACCAGGCTTGCCCTGCTCGACCGCGACCCGTTCCGCCTTGAGCGTCGCCGCCAGCTCCGGCAGCACCGCCGCGAACGCCCGCAACGCCTGCCCCGGCACCAACCGCACCCGCACCACGTCAACGGACGGCGACAACGACCGCACCCGCAGCACACGCGGCACCAGCAGCTCACCGGTCCGGTGATGCACCGCGGTCAACCCACACGAGCCCATCAGTCCCGCCCAACGACGCCCCGCGTAGGCACCGGCCCACCGACGCCGCCACGCCCGCAACACCGGAGCCGCCCACGTGTCGAACGTGTCTGGATGACCCCGGTACCAAGCCGCCGCACCCACCGCCAGACCGCCAACAACGCCACCGGTCACCCCAGGCCCGAACTCGACCACCGAGACCCCGAGCGCACCCGGACCAACCACCGCACCGGGATGGCGGACCAGCCACCGCGCCGTGCGGAACTCCCATCCGACCGAGCGCCGTGACGCGCCCGTCGTCGGTTGCGACATGCTTCGCCCTCCTCGGTTCAGGCACGGCAACGGCCGACCACCGGGAAGCAGTGATCGGCCGTTGCCGTGGACGTGCTACTTGCGCGGACCGCCGCGCCGACGCCGACGAGCGGATGCCGGTTCGAGCTGGGTTCGGGAGTGGGACAACGAGGTCCGCAGCACCGCGACCGAACGCACGAACGCGTTGTGATCGGCCCTCAGCCCTTCGCGGCGGTACGGAACACCCACCATCGCTTGACGTAGATTCCGCATCGCCTTGTCGAGACATTCCAACGCCGTGGTCAATTGCTGTGACATCAGACCTTCCACTCCCGGGTCTTCAACTCGGTCTCGTACTGGGCAGCCCGGTCCTTCAAGTTGGTCAAACTCCGCTGGACCGTGCGGAGGAGCTTCCGCAACTCGTCCGGCGGCGTCACCCGCCACGCTCCGGGCGGAGCCGGGTTCTCCCGCATCTTGGCGATCAACTTGTCCAACGGCTCGAATTGCTCGGTCACGAAGTCGATCGCGTTGACGAGGTTCGCGTACCGCTGCTCAGCCTGCCTTTTGCTCACTGCCATCAACACCCCCTTGGTCCCACATGGGCCGTCCCGTCAACTCCCTGAACGCCTCCACCACCTCGAAGCCGGACTCGGTGGGGAGCAACAGGTTCACGTGGGCGCGCACCGCACCCGATCGCAGCGTCACCTGCTCCGGCACCAGGAAGATCAAGCCCCTGTTGCCCAACTGGTGGATCGCCGCAGCCTCCTGCCCGCTCACCGGCCGCATCGCGTCTGCGCCGACGGCGCGGAACACCCGCCGGGAACGAGCGGTCAGCACATAGCCGTCGTGCCGTGCATACATCCGGTCCAGCACGGTCATGATCTGCCGGAACTGCGACTCATCCGGAATTTCGACCTTGACCTTGACCGGGTAATCGTCAACTTCGAGCACCATCCACCTCCAACATCGGGAACCACGGCAACCCCGGAGCCGGCAGCACCGACTCCGGGATCACCGAAGACCCCGGCGCACCTCGGATGCGCCGGATTCAGGCATGGCTCTACCCACTGTGGAATTGACAAAGACCAGACAGCCGGAAGGGCTGGAGATTATTAAGCGGCAGAGGTGGCCATCAGGCCGCGTTGCGCATCGAACGCGTCACCGGCTTCATTCCGGCAGCCTTGAACCACAGGCCGGCCGAGGCGATCTTGCGCGGGTCCACGCGGTCGGGGATCTCGTAGGTGTTGACCACCGCGTTGACCAGCTCGACGTACATGCCCTCCTCGAACCCCTCGCCGGGGTCACCGGGCAGGTTGACGCGGATCTCCTCGCCCTTGCCCGCCTTGCGGCCCTCCACCGGCAGCGGCTTGGCGAACAACGTCACCACGTACTGCACCTCACCCGACGTGCGGTCGACCACCGGCGTCACCGTGCCGTCCTCCGCCTCCCGCATCTTCGCCACCGGAGCCTCCGTGATCATCAACCGGTAGCCGCTCAACATGACCGGAAGGTCCTGAAGTGCCATGTCTCGTACCTCCACGTTCTCGGAGCGACGCGCCGCCGCTCTGCTTGCATCACCAACATAGCTAGTAGAGATAGAGAAGACACTAGGCCGATCGAGTGACTATCAGCAGTGCTAGCTGTGTCGCTACAGTTCGGTCATGCGCGCAGACGCGACGGACCGCAGACCGGCGTACCAGCAGATCGCAGACGACCTGCGCAAATTCATCGCCTCCGACGAGATCGAGGTGGGCGACAAGCTCCCCTCGCTGGCCGAGCTCCAGGCCAAGTACGGCCGAGCCGTGATGACGTTGCAGAAGGCGCTGGACCTGCTCCGCAACGAAGGTCTGGTGATCTCCCGCCAGGGCGAGGGCACGATCGTGGTCAAGAAGCCCGAAGCCCATGCGGGGGACGAGGTGCCCTCACCGCATGAGCTTCGGCAGATGTTCGACCGCATCAACACGGTCCTGGACGACCTCAGCCGGCGCGTCGCCGCGGTTGAGGCCGAACTGTTCGGCTCCACGCCAGACGAGTCTCAACCCGGTTCATCCGCTCGTTGAGTTCGTCCAGCCGTGCCAGCAGCTCAGAGGCTTTGGCGTGGAGTTCCCGCCAGTCCTCGGCCGTCCACTCGCGTTCCCCGGACACCACGCCCCCTCGCCGTTCGTGCCGAACCAGAACCCCTGCCGCTACACCAAGCCGGCGGCAACCTCCGCCTCCTCCTCGTCCCGCTCCCCGATGTCCGGCATCCAGACCAGGCGTGCCCGCAGGTGCCGGCGCTTGCTGCTGAACAGGTGCACCGCGTTCTCCGGCTTCCCCAGACTCATGCGGGAACGGTCATCGACCGCGACGACCTCCGCGCGGTCCTCGAAGGCGAAGCCCCACGCGGCGACCCAACCGTCCGCGCGTTCACCGAACTCCTGCACCACCGCGAACACCCGGGGCGCGGACGTCAACGCGACGCTTTCCAACATGGCCGCGAACTGCGGTTCGTCGCACAGCGGCTTGAACATGTCGACGTCGTTCACCGGCCGCCTTCCTTCTCGTTGTCACCGTTCTGCGCGGTCAACGTGCTGACCTCTGCGGGCGTCGTGCCCACCAGCGCGCTCAAGTGCTCGAAGTCCAACGGCGCGAGCTTCGTGAGCGCTTCACACCGGTCGGCGAACGCCGTGGCCGACTCCGCCAGCTCCCGTGCGAACTCGATGGCGAGCCGCGCCCCGTCCTCACGCCCGGAGATCTGCACGGTCAGCCGTGCGTCGCCGGACGAGATCACGAGCGACGGATGACCCTGAGCCCGTTCGACCAACGCCGACTCGGCGTCCTCCTCCGGCTGGAGGAGCAAGTACAACCCCATCGGTCCTACCTCCGTGTCCACCTGGGACTTGCCCGACCAGATTCACGCGAACGGAAGACCGATCCCATACCAATGACTGATCGGATATCAGCGACACCACTAACCGCAGGTCAGCTCCGTAATTGCCGGGCTACACTCCGAAGTGGGCACAGCTTGAGCAGGGGGTGAACAACCACGTGACCACGTCCAAACGACGCTGCCGCACGTGCGACACCCTGCTCGCCAGTGACAACCGGGGCGAACAGTGTGGCCGGTGCGCCGCGGCCTCTAAACTCCACGCCCCGACGCTGCCGCCGGAGTTCTGGGCCAAGCCCACCCTGCGCGAGGCGTTCGAGTCCCGCAACATCGGCCAGGTCTTCCGCGCCTACCGCCAGGCCCACAGCCCGACCGTGCCGCAAGCCACCCTCGCCGCGTGGCTCGACCTCACCCAGGGCCGCATCAGCGAGGTCGAACGCTCCCGCCGCCCGGTCACCGACCTGGAACGCCTCGAACGCTGGTGCGACGCCCTCCACGTGCCGCACCACCTGCGTTGGTTCAACGGCACCGCCCGTGAAGTCCACGACGTCCAAGCCCTGTACGCGAGCCGCACCGTCGATCCCGGCCCGACCTATTCGGCTTGGGCACCGGGCGACGCGGACCGATCACCCGACGGCCCGCAAGTCCTCGACATCGTCCACGTCGGCATCCCGCGCCTGCGCCGCTCCCTGGACATCCTCGACCTACCCGACGACGGCCCCACGCGAAGCCTGATCGAGCTGCGCGCCGACGTCGCCCTGATGAACGAACACCGCCTGGAAGCCCGCTACGGCGAACTCGTGCGCCACCTACCCGGCCTGATCGGCGAACTGGCCCGAGCCCGGCAACTGCTCGACCGAGCCGACCGCCGCCAGGTCGCCGCCCTGCTCACCCTCGCCCTGCGCGCCGCCGATGGCGTGGCCTACAAGTACCGCTACTACGACCTCTCGGCCCGCCTCATCGACCTCATGCGCGCCACGGCGAACGAATCCGAAGACCCGCTGTTGCCGGCGGCCGTCTCGTACGTGCGCACCGAGACGTTCTTCGCCAGCGGCGACCTCCACACCGCCGCACGCGCCCTGGACCAAGCCGCGGACCAGATCCCCACCCGCAACCTGAAGCAGGCCGACACGGCGGCAGCGTTCGGCTCCCTGCACATGCGAGCCGCAGTCGTCGCCGCCCGAGCCGGTAAGGCCGACATCGCCGCCGACCACCTGCTCACCGCCCGCTACGCCGTCCACGCCGCTCCCGAAGGCGTCTACCACGGCACCGCGTTCGGCCCCGCTTCCCTCCGCATCCACGAGCTGGCGGTAGCCGCCGAGCTGCGCGACGCGGCAGGCATCCAACGGGCCGCGAACTGGCACCCGCCGCTCGAACTGCCCGCCGAGCGCCGCTCGCACTACTACATCGACCTGGCTCGAGCCCAACTCGACCTCGGCCACCACGAAGAGGCATACCTCTGCCTGCAAGCCGCCCGCCAGGCAGCACCCGAACACACCCGCTCACACCCTCAGGTGCGTCAAGCCCTGTCGGTGCTGCTGCGCACCCATCCGTCGCTCAGCACGGACCTACTCGACCTGGCCGCCTGGGCCGGCGCTCGCTGAACCACTGCCCTGACTCAGGCGTTCGCCAGCAACCCAGGCAGGTCGTGCAGCGAGTCGATCACCCAATCGGCATCCCGACGCACCAACGGATCATCGGCCCACAAGTATCCCCACGGCCCACGCCTGATCAACGCGGTCCGCAACCCCGCCGCCTTCCCCGCGACCACGTCGTTGTCCCGATGATCACCGACATAGAGCACATCCGCCGGGTCGGTGGCGGGCGTCATCTCCACGACCTTCGCGAAGAACTCCGCCGAAGGCTTGGCCACACCCCACTCGCCCGACGTCGCGATCCCGTCGACCGGCAGCTCCAAGGCGCGCAACAATTCCGCCACCCGATCGGTCTGGTTCCCCGCGATCCCCACCCAGAGTCCCAGCTCCCGCAACCGCCCCAATCCATCCCGCACGTCCGGGTAGAGATCACCCTCCTCGATGCGCTCCCCGACCCCGGCCTCCTCCCGCAACCACCGCTCCCGCGCCACATCGAACCCAGGCCGGAAGTACTGGAACGTCTCCGCGTTGTCCCGCCCCGCCGCCGTCACCGCCCCCAACACCGTCGAGAACGTATGCCGAGACACCCCGACCCAATCCGCCCAAGCCCCCCACTCCCGCGAGTCGTCCAACAACGTCTCACCAACGTCAAACACCACCGCCGCGACCATGCCCTACTCCTACGCCATCAACGCCCGCCACGCGACACTGACGCCGACCGCGCCGTCCACTGCCACAGCCCTGACCACGGTGTTCAGAGTTTCTTTTCTTCATCAAGGCGGCCCCCTTCGGGGGCCGCTGGCCGTTGGTGCCACACCGACGTCGAAGGACCGACGCCCCTGTAGTGCGGCACGCCCAAGCGGACCTCCGGCCCGCGGGCGTACCGCGCGAGGAAGGGCATCGGTCCCGTCGTCGGCGAGGAACGGCCAGCAACCCCCGAAGGAGACCTCAAAGATCAAAGAAGCGCTCGCCGCGCGGCAGGCCAGCAGGATGACCGGGACGGCAACGCCAGCTCGGCTACCAGCATGGGCCGGGGTTTCGTGTCATCCCGCCGACCTCCCGAAGGCAACCACACGCATCAAGGGGGCGGTCCCAGCTAAACACGCTGGTCGTAGCCGGAGGTGCCCCCTTGACACGCGCGGTTGGGACGAGCCAGGTCGGCGGGATGACACGAAACCCCTCGTTGCGAAATTGCACCAGATCTACCTATTGCGAGAATTCTGCTATTTGGAATGCTTCTGGAAATAGCCGACAGTTCCCAGGATTCCCAAAGGAATGGAGAGCACTTCCATGGCTGCCTTAAATTGAGCCGGTGCGCCTATATAAGTAACAACGGCCAACTGTAGAAGCAAGGCGGCAGCTATGATTTTAACAGCCAGTTCGGTGCTAATTTTTCGCCCCGCACGAAAATCTCCCGCTGCCCCTATTGCACTCGCTTCAATTTCCTCGATCAGTTCACTTGCGCCCGCACCGACCAGCCGACCGTCGCCGAACAGTTGCGCAATGCTAATTTCGCGCCTGTCGGCAATTTGCGCTATCTCTGCTCGAATTTCGTCGAACTGAATAGACTTCGCAGCCTCCTGGAGAAAGCCTCCGATGTTCACTTCGATCGGTTTTACAGCGTTTGCAAGAATGCTGTTTACGCCGAAGTCGATCGACTTTACGGCGTCACCGAGGATGCGGTTGGCGTTGAAGTCGATCGACTTTACGGCGTCACCGAGGATACGGATGCCGCTGGTGTCGGGTGGCCTGA